>JALUZX010000115.1 GCA_027011425.1 Planctomycetota bacterium | reverse complement strand
GCCTGGGGGCGGGAGCCCTCCCCACCACCGGCAAGCTCGTGTGAAACCGGGCCCCCTCCTCGAACATGGCCCTCTTGCGGTCGTAGAGCTTGTCCGTGTCCACCAGGGCCGGCTTCCTGTCGGAGTTCATCAGGGCCGGGGTCTTGTCCCGGAAGTGGTTTTTCCCCTCTTCCATGCCGATGATGCGGATCTCCAGGCCTTCGTGCATGGCCTCCTTGTCCACGTTCTCCTCCACCGGGTTGGGCTCCGGCCTCACCTGGCCCGGCAGTCCGGCCGCCAGGGAGAACATGGCGATTCCGAGAATGAAGCTCTTCTTCATGGTTTTCCTCCCCCTCGCAAAGGGTCAGGGCTTCACGATGTAACGGTTGGGATCCTTGGAGAGAACCTCCCACCGGAGAAACTTCACCGGCTTGACCACCTTGGGGAGGAAATCCCTGATCGCCCCGGCTCCTCCGCCAAGGAGCCTGCAGTCGAAGTTGAAATACAGGTGGGGCGTACCGTAGATGATATTCTCGTTCCTCGAAACCAGGGCCCCGTTGATCACGGCGTCATGGCGGTTGGTGACATACCAGCAAAAGGAGTGGTTCGTGTAGAAGACACCATCCAGGTGGTTGGCGTGCACCGAGGCCACACTGCTGTAGTTGATCCCACCCGACGGCATGTTTCCGCCCCAGTGGGCCGCGTCCAGGGGATCATCGAAGTCGATGTCGCCCGCCAGGGTCGTGGCGGGGTCGTAAGCCCCGTCCCCATCGATATCCTCGCCCGTCCCGGGAATGGGGTCCCCTACGGATTTTCCCGGCGGGATGAGCCCCAGTTGCGCGTCCAGGGCGGTGTAGTGTTCCACGGTGAAGGTGTTGTCGTCTTCGAGGACATCGTCGTCTTCCGTTCCGGAGATCCCGTCCTTCCCCTTCTTGGTGTTCGGGATCCCGTCTTCCCCGGCGTCCTCTTCGGACTTGTTCATGGAGCTTCTCATCCAGCGGTTCACGTACCTCCGCCAGGCGCTGTTCTTGTGGTTGCCCACGGCGATGTTCTCGCGGGCGAAGAACCCGACGAAGTCCTTGTTCCAGTTCTGCGTGAGCCAGGCCTCGGTGTCGGCCTGCTTGTTGCTGGCCGGCCTGGGCGAAGTGGGCGGGTTCACGTAGTGGATGGAATCGGGGATGTAGATGTTTCCACCGGCGTAGATAGCCCCCTGTCCCGTGATGTAACCGCTGATGATCACGTTCCCCCGGATGATGACCTTCCCGTGGATCTGGATGGGTTTGGACAGGGTCCCGTGGAGGTAGACATTGGCCTTCTCACCCGGATCGTCTCCCGCCACGGCGTCAAGGACCGGGCTCCCCCCGATGTCGATGTGGCCCCCTTCGGCGATGGCCTTGGACTCGTACTGGGAGAGGTCCGTCAGGTTGGGCATGGAGACCTGTTCCTGGAAGTCGTGCTGGTTGGAGGGCCTCCCGCCGTTGCCCCTCACTTTGCCGGATCGGAGGATGTCCCAGCCCGCGAAGATGCCGCCGTCCTTCCCGTCCTTCAGGCCGTCCCCGTTGTCGTCGTGGTAACCCTTGAGGACGGCCTTTCCCCCCGACCACTCCACCTTGTCGTAGAGAGGCTGGCCGGTTACGGTTGGGTGGTAATTGGCCGCGTCGAACTGGCCGTTGCTCCTCACGTTCCCGTTGCAGACGATGGAACTACCGTAAAACCATCCCCAGTTGTTGATGAAGTAACCGTAGTTGAAGACCTGGCTCGGCCCGGTCTCGAACCTGACGGTCACCTCGAGGGCCTGCCATGCCTTCACCCTCTTCCCTGGGGGGAGGTTCTGGGGAGCCTTGGGAATGTAACCCGTGGAACGGATCGTAACGGTCATCCCCTTGGAATCCTCGGCTCCCTTCATGGTCACCGAGTATTCCCCCATCTTCCGGCTTCCGTCCAGCAGGGACTGGGCGACCTTGTAGCGCACCGCCCCTCCGGACTTGAAGATGTTGTGGAGCCCAAGAAGGGGGTCATGGAAACTCGTCTTTTTCACGGCGCTCTGAAGGAAGCCCACGGCGTCCTCCACGCCCGCCTGCGCCACGTAACGGGCCCGGACTTTTTCCAGGGAGTCCCTGGACTCCTGCAAATCCACCAAGGAGAAGGCCGTGGTGGCGAAGACCAGCCCCACCAGGAGGGTGGAGGCCGAGACGACGCTCACCAGGGCGCTTCCCCGGTCTTCCTTTCGACGATCCTTCATGAGTTTCACCCCTTCCCCGAATTTGGCTCCGTTTTCTAGTTTCTGGCGAGGACCTGAAAGGTGGCCATTCTCCGGCCGCTCCCGTCCTTGTCGCCCAAGGTCGAAATGACGACTTTCCAGACGCTCCCGGTCTTGGTCACCTTGAACCCGGGAGGCGTGTCCGTCCCCCGCCGAAGGTGGCGGGCAAGGATCTTCACGCCCTTTACATGGTGACCGGCATCGAGAAGCTGGCGCACCAATACCCGGTTGATCCTGTGGTTCTGGACTTTCGGGATGACGGTGTATCGCACCTGCCACCCGATCTTGTTCCTCTCGTCGGAAGTGGCCCCCAGGGACTTGTCCCGGATCCCCCAACCGGTGACTCCCCCGCTCTGGACCGGGTAGGAGAAGGTGAGGACGCTGTTTCCACCCGGCAAGGCACCAACGGTGATCTTGGAATCGCTCGAAGCCCGGAGTTCCCGCACAAGGTAGGACTGGACACTCCGGATTCCCCGGTTCCGGGTGGAGTTGTTCACGACCCCCTCTTCACTGGTGGAACCTATTTCAAGCATTCCAGCCATGGCCAGGGCCAGGACGGAGAAGATGGCCGAGGAAACCGCGAACTCGACCAGGGTGAGCCCCCGGACGGGTTTCTTCCTGAATAGTTTCTTCAATCTGGGTGTTCTCATCTTCGGCTCCTGTATGTGACGACCCTGGAAAGCTCGTGATGCGCCCTGAGGTCCGTGAGGACCGCCCGGATCATCAGCAGGTCGACCGCCACGCTGGAAACGGAGAGGTCCACCTTGAAGCGCGAATTCTTGACCTTGGCCTGGTCGTAGAAGGTGTTTCCGTTCATGGCCAGGAGGGCGTTGAAGCTCTGCCCTTCCAGGCTGTCCATGACGGTGGAGAGGAAGGCAGCGCCGTCCACGATCGTCTTGGACTTGGAGACGGCCTTGAAGTTGGAGGAGAAGGCGCCGACGAGGCCCATGCAGAGGATTCCCAGGAGGGCGCCGCTCACCATGACTTCCAGCAGAGTGAAGCCTTTGCGCCCCCTTTTCCCCCGGAATCCCTTCCTGCCGGAAACCCTCGGCGGAAACCAGCGGCGGCTTGTCGTTTTTTTCTTCATCGTGTCACCTTTTTCGGCGGAAAGGTCCCTCGACTTTCGTCCAAACTGTCGAATTCCCCGCCATTCCTGTCTCAAGGGGAGAAGGCGGGGGCCGCCGGGCCCCCGCCTTCGACGGGGTCAGGGTTTGACTACGTACCGGTTCGGATCGCGGCTCAAAAGCTCCCACCGGACGAACTTTACGGGCCGAACCGTCCTGGGCAGGAAATCCTTCACCTGCCCGGCCCCGCCTCCCAGGAGCCGGCAATCGTAGTTGAAGACCAGGTGGGGCGTTCCGTAGATGATGTTTTCGTTCCGGGAGATCAGGGCGCCGTTGATCACCGCGTCCCTGGAGCTGCTGACATACCAGCAGAAGGAGTGGTTGGTGTAAAAGACCCCGTCCAGGTGGTGGGCGTGTACCGATGCGATGTCCCCGTAGCGGGAGAGACCGCTGGAAGGCATGTTCCCACCCCAGTGGCGGCGGTCCAAGGGCACATTGAAATCGATGTCCTTCCTGATGGTTGTGCGGGAATCGTAAACCCCGTCTCCGTCGATGTCCTCTCCCGTTCCCGGGATGGGATCGCCCACGGACTTCCCCGGGGGAATGAGGCCCAGTTTCGCGTCCAGGTCCGTGTAGTGTTCCACGGTGAAGACGTTGTCGTCTTCGAGCACGTCATCGTCGGCGGTGCCCTTCTTGCCGTCCTTTCCGGCCTTGGTGTTGGGAACCCCGTCCTGGCCGGCGTCCTCGTCGGAGCGGTTCATGGAACTCCTCATCCACTTGTTCACGTAACGCCTCCAGGTGGAATTCTCGATGTTCCCCACGGCGATGTTCTCGCGGGCGAAGAACCCGATGAAATCCTTGTTCCAGTTTTCCGTGAGCCACTTCTCCGTGGCCTCCTTGGTTCTGTCCTTCGGCCTGGGGGAGGTGGGCGGGTTCACGTAGTGCAGGCCCTTGGGGATGTAGATGTTCCCACCCGCGTAGATGGCCCCACGGCCGGTGATCCACCCGCCGATGATCACGTTCCCGCGGATGATGACTTTCCCGTGGATCCGGATGGGTTTGGACGGGGTCCCGATCAAGTAGACGTTCTCTTTCTCCCCCGCATCGTCGCCGGCCACGGCGTCGAGAACCTGCTTGCCCCCGATGTCCACGTGGCCGCCCTCGGCGATGGCTTTTTTCTCATACTGGGAAAGGTCGGTCAGGTTCGGCATGGGGACGGACTCCTGGAAATCGTGCTGGTTGGAGGCCTTTCCGCCCCGCCCCCGGACGCGCCCGGTTCCGGTGATGTCCCAGCCCGAATAGATGCCTCCATCCTTTCCGTCCTTCAGGCCGTCCCCGTTGTCGTCGTGGTAGCCCATAAGGACCGCCTTTCCCCCAGCCCAGGTCACGCCGTCGTAGATGGGCTGGCCGGTCACCCTTGGAGAGTAGCCGGCGGCGTCGAACTGGCCGTTGCTCCGGACGTTCCCGTTACAGATGATGGAACTTCCGTAGAACCAGCCCCAGTTGTTGATGAAGTAGCCGTAGTCGAAGACGTGGCTCGGTCCCGTCTCGAACTTGACCGCCACCTCCAAGGCCTGCCAGGCATTGACCCTCTTCCCGGCGGGAAGGCTCTGGGGCGCGGCGGGCAGATACCCTGTGGACCGGATGGTTACGGTCATGGACTTGGAATCCCCCGTTCCCGTCATGGTCACGGAGTATTCCCCCATCTTCCTCCCCCCGTCCATCAAGGGCTGGGCGATCTTGAAGCGCACCGTTCCCCCGGACTTGAAGATGTTGTGGAGGCCCAGGAGGGGATCGTGGAAGCTGGTCTTCTTCACGGCGCTCTTGAGGAAGGCCACGGCGTCCTCCACCCCCGCCTGGGCCAAATACCGGGCCCGGACCTTTTCCAGGGTGTTCCTGGACTGCTTGAGGTCCACCACGGAGAAGGCCGTCGTGGCGAAGACCAGCCCCGTGAGCAGGACCGACATGGCGGCCACGCTCACAAGTGCCGAACCGCTCTCGTTTTCCCTTTTCCACTTCATATTCATAGCGACCTTCCTTCCCCTTCCCCGGCGGGGAAGGGACAATGGTTTAAAGAAAGACCATCGCAAAGGAGGCAGGGAGGAGCCGGGAGGGGGATGGGAAAAAGGGAAAGGGCGTGGAAGGTGTGGATGTCCGCGATCTTTCCCGGATCGTCTTCATGGGTTCTTATCGGATCCGGGAGGGAAAAACTTTTGTGGAATCTCTCTTTTTCTTCTCCCCCCCGTCCCGTTTGGAGACAACCCCCTTCCCAGCCCTGTCAGGGCGTTGCCAGGTAGCGGTTGGGGTCCCTGGAGAGGATCTCCCAGCGGAGGACGCGCAGGGGCTTCGCCACCAGGGGAAGTAACCCCTTGATGGGCCCGGCGCCACCTCCCAGGAGCCTGCAATCGTAATTGAAGACGAGGTGGGGCGTCTCGTAGATGATATCCTCGTTTCGGCATACCAAGGATCCGTTGAGGACGGCGTCCCGGCCGGAGGACACATACCAGCAGAAAGAGTGGTTCGTGTAGAAGATTCCGTCCAAGTGGTCCGCCGAGATGGACGCCACGCTTCCATACGTGATCCCCCCTGCAGGCATGTTCCCCCCCCAGTGTTCGGGGTCCAGGGGCGCCTTGAAATCGATGTCTCCCGCCAGGGTGGTGGAGGAATCCCGGACTCCGTCGCCGTCGATGTCCTCTCCCGACCCGGGTACGGGGTCCCCGACGGACTTCCCGTCGGGGATGAGACCCAAAGCCTGGTCCTGTGCCGTGTAGTATTCCACCGTGAAAACTCCGTCTCCTTCCAGGACGTCGTCGTCTGCCGTCCCGGTCTTTCCGTCCATCCCCGCTTTGGTGTTCGGAATCCGGTCCTGCCCCGCGTCCTCGTCGGAGCGGTTCATGGAGCTGGTCATCCATTGGTTCACCTCCGCCCGCCATGTTTCGTTTTCGTGGTTTCCAACGACGATGTTCTCCCGGGCGAAGAGACCGACGAAGTCCTTGTTCCAGTTCGCCGTCAGCCAGGCCTCGGTGTCAGCCTGCTTGTTGCCGGCCGGCCTGGGCGAAGTGGGCGGATTCACATAGCGGATGGAATCGGGAACGTAGATGTTCCCCCCCGCGTAGATCGCCCCCCGGCCCGTGATCCAGCCGCTGATGATCACGTTCCCCCGGATGATGACCTTCCCGTGGATCCGGATGGGATTTTCCCGGGTTCCCCGCAGGTAGACGTTCTCCTTCTCTCCGGGGTCGTCGCCTGCCACGGCGTCAACCACCCGGGTGCCGCCGATGTCGATGCGCCCCCCCTCGGCGACGGCCTTGGCCTCGTAGCCCGAAAGGTCCGTCAAGTTGGGCATGTCCACGTATTCCTGGAAATCGTGCTGGTTGGACCTTTTTCCTCCCTCCCCGTTCATGTTCTGGGCGTTGGCCACGTCCCAACCCGAGAAGATCCCTCCGTCCCTGCCGTCCTGGAGACCGTCGCCGTTGTCGTCGTGGTAGCCCGAGAGGACGGCCTTTCCGCCTACCCAATCCAGACTGTCGTAGATGGGCTGCCCCGTGACGGTGGGGGCGTAGCCGGCGGCGTCGAACTGGCCGTTGCTTCCCGCGTTCCCGTTGCAGATGATGGTGCTTCCATAGAACCATCCCCAATTGTTTGTGAAATATCCGTTTTGGAAGGCCCGGCTCGGCCCGGTCTCGAACCGGACCACGACCTCCAGGGCCTCCCAACTCTTGACCCGCTCCCCGGCGGGCAGATTCTGGGGAGCCGCGGGGAGGTAGCCGGTGGACCGGATCGTGACATTCATCCCCCCGCTGTCCTCGGAGCCCGTCATGGTCACGTTGTACTCCCCCATTTTCCTGGCCCCATCCATCAAGGCCCGGCCCACCTTGAAGTTCACCGTCCCCCCGGACTTGAAGATGTTGTGGAGGCCCAGCAAGGGATCGTGGAAACTGGTCTTCTTCACGGCGCTCTTGAGGAAGCAGAGGGCGTCCTCCACGCCGGCCTGGGCCAGGTAACGGGCCGTGACCCGGTCCAGGGCGTTCCTGGACTGGGTCAGGTCGATGACGGAAAAGGCCGTGGTGGCGAAGACCAACCCGGAGAGGAGAACCGAGATGGAAGCCACACTGACCAAAGCCGTTCCCCGCTCGGAAATCTTCGTCCGCATCATTGCCTTTTTCCTTTTTTCATCCCCCGGCCTTCCCCCCGGAGGGAGGAAGGGGAGGCACCTGACTTAATGGAAAGAAAGGCAGTAGCGGCGGCGGGCGAGGCGGACGTGGAACCAGCCCGGCAGGTATGAGAGTCGGCATGCACCCTTTATCGTCCGCATGGGTTCTTATCGGCTGGAAGGAGGAAAACCTTTTGCTCTTTTTTCCGGATTCGCCGAAAAAATGACTCCGGTTGAGACTGAAGGAGGCATTGCAGGTCCGGAAAGAGAAATCGCCTCCTCCGCAGCATTGTTCATTTTCCGGGTGGTTTCCGCCCTGTGAAGAGGAAGGCCTCTCCGAAGCGTGCCCGCCCTTCCAGGTAGATCCCCCTGTGGGCGTTCAGGCCCAGGACATGATGCTTGTAATCCGTGTATGAGAGCTGGGAGGCGTAGGCCTCCAGCGCCTCTCTCTTCACATCGAGGACGGGAGTGATGTCCAGGACCACATCGGCCGGGAGAGGGGACCAGACCTCGTAGCCGAGGCCCGCGGCGTCCCCTCCCAGGCTGTCCAGGGCCTTTTCACAGGCCAGGGCGGCGCCCCGGTGATCCCCGTGGGCCTCCCCGTTCCAGGGATGGTAGAGAAGTCTGGCACCGATCTCCCGGGCCCTGGCCTCCACCCGGGCGGCCGCGGCCTCCACGTCCCCCCAAGTGATCTCGAAGTTGTCGGGGAGATCCCAGAAGGAAACCTCCCGGATCCCAAGGATCCGGGCGGCCTTCCGGGCCTCTTCCCTTCGCAGGGCGCGAATGTCTGGAAAACGCTTCTCCGGGTCCCCCGTCGTTCCGGCCGTGAGGATCTCCAGGAAGACCGGGTCGCCCCTCATGGCGTGCATGGCCAGGGCTCCCCCCGCCCCGCAGACCTCGTCGTCCGCGTGGGGCGCGATCACGAGCACAGGGCCCGGCGGCGGTTCTTTCCATTCCCGGGGAAGGGGCGGCCTGGGAACCCTCGAATTTTTCTCTTCTCCGCCCGTCATCCCCGCAACACCTCCCGCACGGCCCTGTTCAAGTCATCCAGGGCTTGTTTACGTTCTTCCGGGTCTTTATGCCTGCGCATGAGGACCCTTCTCTCCTCCCATGCCCTCTCCAGGACCAGGAGCTTGAGCAAGGGACCCGTCCAGCGCCCGAACCACTTCCTGTAGAAGGCGAGCCGGTCCAGTTGCCACTGGACGGCCATTCTACCGTATCGGGATGTGCTCGCCCCCCCCTCGTGGACCACCACCGAGGAAGGAATGTAGCGGATCTTCCTCCCGGCCAGCCTCAGCCTCTTGCAGAGGTCCACGTCGTTGAAGAAGAGGAAGAGGGATGGATCCATCCCCCCCATGGCCAGGTATTCCTCCCTGGAGAGAACGAGACAGGTCCCGGGCGGCTGGTCCACGTCTCTCGGCGAAAGGTGGTCGAAGCCCCGCATGTAGTAGCGGTCCTGGATCCATTTTCCCGGAGGAAACCGGGAGAAGACGTTGTCGAATGTGAGGGCCGTGAAGATCCCGGGGAAATTCATGCATGCCTTCTGCACCTCGCCGCCCCGTCCCACCAGCTTGGGAGCCGCCGCCCCGTATTCGGGATTTCCTTCCAGGAAGGCCGTGAGCCCCTCCAGGGCCCCGGTGCGGACGCGGGTGTCGCTGCCCAGAAGACAGAGCCATCTTCCCCGGGCCTTCTTGGCCCCCAGGTTGTTTCCCCGGGCGTAACCCAGGTTTTCGCCCGCCTGGACCAGGCGGACCCGGGGAAAACTTTCCTTCACCATTTCGGCCGTCCCGTCCGAGGAGGCCTGGTCCACAAGAACCACCTCCCGGCTCCCGGGGAATCCGTCTTCCCCCAGGGCCTCCAGGCAATCCCGGACCAGGTCCCTCGTGTTCCAGGAGAGAACCACTACGGAGAGATCCACGGCCTAGACCCTCTCGAAAGACCAGGTGCCGAGGTACCGGGGCTCTTCACCGGAGACGTCCAGCCCACGCAGGAAATATCGGGAAGGACCGAATGCTTCCCAGGTCTCGGGAGGAGGGGTCCAACGGTCCCCGCTTCCAAAAATGGCCCCGGCCATGAAGAACCCCGGGTCCTGGGTGAGTTCCAGGAGGAAGGAGGCGCAGTCGCGCCGCAGGCGGATGGAAGGAGGGTCCCCCACTCTTCCCAGGTCCCGGATGAAATCCATGGGACGAGCCCGGAACTTTTCCGCCCGGGAGGAGAAGATGAGGGCCTTGGTCCAGTCCGCGGCCAGGCGCCCGGCAAGGCCGTAATACTTTTCCAGGAATCTTCTCCGGCTGATCCAATACCTGGAAAGGGCAGCTTCCCCGTCGGTGATTCCCGAGCGGTTGAAGAAATGCACGATGTCCGCCCCCGGCACTTGGACGAGGGAATATCCCAGGGCCCTCACCCGCCGGAACCAATCGGTGTCCTCGAAGTAGAGCGGAAACCTCTCGTCGAAGCCGCCGGTCTCTTCCCAGACCTTCCTGGAAAAGAGTGCGCACCCTCCCGAGAGTGTTTCCACCTCTACGACTTCCCGCGCCCTCCAGACGGGGAGGGCAAGCCGGGTCCTGGCCATGGAGTAGGCCCTGTTTGCGGCTCCCGAGAGGTGAGCAAGAGTCTGGAAGAGGGCGTCCTTCAAGGAAGGGGGGATGTTGGGAGGAAAAAGGATGGTGCGCTCCACGTTCCACCAGGTTGTGGGGCCTACGGCCCCCACGCGGGACCGGGATTCCAGGACCCTGAGAAGGCGGGCCAGGGATCCGGGGAGGAATTTCACGTCCGGGTTGGTTATGAGGAGGAGGTCCCCCGTCGATTCCCGGGCCGCCCGGTTCACCCCGCAGGCATACCCGGAATTCCACCCCATGTCGATCCACCTGGCCCCCAGCGCAAGGGCCTCCCTCTTCCACTCCTCCTGGTTCGAGGGAGAGGCGTTGTCCACAACGACCCACTCGAGGTCGATCCCCTCCCTACGGCCCTCCTCCAGGAAACTCCGGGCGCACTGGAGGAGATAGGCCCCGCTGTTGTAGTTGACCAGGAGGGCCGAGACCTTCATGGCGCCCCGCCGGCCTCCCCGCCAAGGGTGCTCAAGGGGACATCCTCAACCCGCCAGGTATGCTCCTGGGGATAGAGGCCGGCGGCCCTCACCCGGTTCCGGACGGAAAGGTTGTTCTCCGTCAGGTACTGGTGGTATCGGTGGATTCCCTTTCCGTCCATCAAGTAGACGAAGACCACGAAATCCCCTTCCAGGAGGTTGAGCCTGGGAATCTTCAGGGTGACCCGTCCCGCCTTTCCCCCCACTGCGACCCCGTCCATCTCCGTGGTCACGGCGAAGGCGAGGGTCGTGTCCACCCGGGTGAACCCGATTCCCACGCAAAGATCCAAGGGGGAATCCTGGTTCACGTATTCCACCATCACGTCCACCGGGTCCCCCGAAAAGACCTGGGTGACCTGTTCCCCCGTCAGGGGATCGGCGACCCAGGCCTTCTCCACCCGGGGCACCTTCTTTCCCCCCACCCCGAGAGGCCGGGCGTCACAGGTGCCGGCCGGCGCGTCCCGTTCCAACCGCGCCTTCTGGAACTCGGCATACCGGTTGGTCACGTCCACGGAATCGCCGAAAAGCTCGATCCTCCCGTCCTTGATCCAGATCGCCTTCTCGCAGAGCTGGCGCACGTCGTAGAGGGAGTGGGAACAAAAGAGGATGGTCTTGCCCCGCCTCTTGAACTCCCAGATCTTGTCCACGCACTTGCGCTGGAACTCCATGTCCCCGACGGCGAAGATTTCGTCGATGATGAGCACGTCCGGGTCCACCGATACGGCCGTGGAGAATCCCAGGCGCATCACCATCCCCGAGCTGTAGGTCCGGATCGGCGAATCGATGAAGGCTTCCAGGCCCGAGAACTCCACGATCTCCTTGAACTTCTTCTCCACCTCCTTCCTGGAGAATCCCAGGATGGCGGCGTTCATGTAGATGTTCTCCCGGCCGCTGAAATCCGCGTGGAAGCCGGCGCCCAATTCCAGGAGGCTGGCAACCTTGCCCTGGATCCGGTAGGACCCCTGGGTAGGGTAGGTGGTCCCCGCCAGGATCTTGAGCAGGGTGGACTTGCCCGCCCCGTTCTCTCCGACCAGGCCCAGGGCCGACCCCCAGGGAACCCGGAGGGAAATATCCTTGAGGGCCCAGAGGGACTTGTGCCGCTTCAAGCGCCCGAGGGAAAAGACCTCCAGGATCCGGTCGTGGGGATAGGAATAGATCTTGTATTGCTTCCCCACTCCCTGGACTTCGACTGCGTTCTTCACGGCCCTCAAACCTCGTCGGCGAACCTGCGCTTCAAGAGGTTGAAGAAGAAACACCCCAGGAAGAAGGCCGCGAGCGCGGGGAGCAGGCCCCCGGCCACGCCGGCCAGGGCGTCTTTCCAGGGGTGGTCGGTGATCCCGATGGCGCCCCGCATTCCAAGGGTGTAACTATAGAAAGGATTGGCCTTGATGAACTCCTCCATGCGGCTCAGGAAATCCGCCCCTCCGCCGCGGGCGACGAAATCCGGATACCAGAAGATGGGGCTCACGAAGAACCAGAAGAGAAGAAGGACCGTGTAGATCTGGAGGGTGTCCCGGAGAAAGACGTGAGCCGCCGCCAGGAAAAGACCGATCCCCAGGGCGAAGAGAGCCACCTCCAGGGCCAGGGGAAAGATCAGGATGAATTCCGGACCAGGCCAGGTGATGGCGAGGGTGGAGGGTTCGATGAGGGCCCATACGGCGGAACCTGCATAGACCACCAGGAGCCCCACCCCCAGGACGACCATGTTCACCAGGACCAGGGGAAGAGAGAGGAGTTCGGAGGGAAAGGCGACCTTCTGGATCAGGTTCCCGTTGTCCACCACGATGGTGCAGGACCGGAGGGTGGTCTCGGAAAAAAGCATCCAGATCAGGATCCCTGAAAACAGGTAGAAGGAATACCAGCTTACCGGCGCGTTCGGCTTCCCCCTCATGTTGAACAGGAGCCCGAAGACCAGGTAGTAGGTGACGAAGAGGAAGACCGGGTGGATCAACACCCACCCCACCCCGAGAATGGATCCTTTGAAACGGCCGAAGAGTTCCCGGCGGAAGGCGTTGGCCACCAGGTAGCGGTGCCGGTAGGCCTTGAGGGGATAGATCAAGGCTTCCCTCAGGGCGTCGGCCGCCACGTGGGTCCAATGTCTCGCTTTGACCTCCTGGATCGTCGTCATGAGGTGCTCCCGCCTGAATGGTCCTTCCCGTGAGGATTCATCGGCCCGGGAAAACTCCTTCCTTGGGCCACTTTCCCCCCACCTTCCCCCTGGGAGGGAAGAATTGGCGCAACCTTGTGGCCAGATGGGTCTCGAACCGGGC
>JALUZX010000114.1 GCA_027011425.1 Planctomycetota bacterium | reverse complement strand
GGTCTACCGGATCTTCTGCCCCATGGCCTTCGGGGGAAAGGGCGCCTTCTGGCTCCAGCCGGACGACCAGGTCCGGAACCCCTACTTTGGGCCGAAGATGCTCAAGTGCGGGGAGGTGAAAGAGACCTTCTCTTCCAAGGGAGGTGAAGAGCGGTGACAGGACCCCAACCCTCCCTGCTGGACAAGATCCTCCGGTTCTGCCTGGAGAACAAGCTCGTCGTGGGGCTCTTCCTTTTGGCCGTAACAGGATGGGGCCTCATGGTCGCTCCCTTCGACTGGGAGATGGCCGGCCTTCCCAGGGACCCCGTCCCGGTGGACGCCATCCCCGACTACGGGGAGAACCAGCAGATCGTCTTTACCAAGTGGCCCGGCCGTTCCCCCCAGGACGTGGAGGACCAGGTGACCTACCCCCTGGTCTCGGCCCTGCTCGGGGTGCCGGCGGTGAAATCCATCCGGGCCACCTCCCTTTTCGGGTTTTCTTCCATCTCGGTGATCTTCAAGGACGAGGCCGAATTCTACTGGACCCGGTCCAGGCTCCTGGAAAAGCTGGCGAGCCTCCCGGCCGGGACCCTTCCCGACGGGGTCCGCCCCGCCCTGGGCCCCGACGCCACGGGGTTGGGCCAGGTCTTCTGGTATACCCTGGAGGGAAGGGACGAGAAGGGGAGGCCCACGGGGGGCTGGAATCTCCGGGAATTGCGGTCCATCCAGGACTGGCAGGTCCGCTACGCCCTGCAGGCCGTGGACGGCGTGGCCGAGGTCTCCTCTGTCGGGGGCTTCGTCAAGGAATACCAGGTGGACGTGGACCCCGACTCCATGCGGGCCTACGGCGTGACCCTTGAGGACGTGGCCCGGGCGGTCCGCCGTTCCAACCTGGACGTGGGGGCCCGGACCATCGAGGTGAACCGGGTCGAATACGTGATCCGGGGCCTTGGTTTCATCAAGACCGTAAAGGACCTGGAAGAGACGGTGGTGAAGGCCCGCGGGGGAACGCCCGTCCTGGTCCGGGACGTGGGCCGGGTGGTGCTGGGCCCGGCGCTCCGGCGGGGCGCCCTGGACAAGGGCGGCGCCGAGGCCGTGGGGGGAGTGGTGGTGGTCCGCTACGGGACCAACCCCCTGGCGGTGATCAAGAGGGTCAAGGAGAGGATCGCCGAGATCGCCCCCGGTCTTCCGAGCAAGATCCTGGAGGACGGGCGCCTCTCCAAGGTCACCATCGTCCCCTTCTACGACCGGACGGGGCTCATCTACGAGACCCTGGGCACGCTGAACACGGCGCTGGCCGACGAAATCCTTGTGACCATCATCGTGGTCCTTCTCATGGTCATGCACCTGAGGAGTTCCATCCTGATCTCCGGCCTCCTTCCCCTGGCGGTCCTCATCTGCTTCATCGCCATGAAGCAGTTCCGGATCGACGCAAACGTGGTGGCACTCTCGGGGATCGCCATCGCCATCGGGACCATGGTGGACATGGGGATCGTGATCTGCGAGAACATCCTGAAGCACCTGGAGAGGGCCGGGCCGGGCGAGGACCGCAAGGAAATCGTCTTCCGGGCCTCCTCCGAGGTCGGAAGCGCCGTGCTCACGGCGGTCCTCACCACGGTGGTGAGCTTCCTCCCCGTCTTCACCATGGAGGCGGCGGAGGGGAAACTCTTCAAACCCCTGGCCTGGACCAAGACCTTCGCCCTGATCGCGGCGGTCCTGGTGTCCCTCACGATCATTCCCCCCCTGGCCCACCTGATCTTCACCCGCGATTCCGCCCGAAAGGGTAAGGGAAGGGTAAGGCTTCTCATGGCCTCCCTCCTGGTCCTTCTCGGGGTCCCCCTCTTCTTCCTCGCCGCCTGGTGGGCCGGCGCGATCCCCGCCGCGGGGGGCGCATGGCTCCTTCTCTCGCCCCGGATTCCCGGGGGGGTGAAGAAGTGGCTCCAGCGGTCCGCCAACATCCTCGCCGCCCTGGCCGTGGCCCTCCTTCTCTCCCGGCACTGGATGCCCTTGGGGCCCGAGGAGGGGATCTTCAACTTCCTCTTCACCCTGCTCTTCATCGGGGGGTTCCTGGGGATCATCTTCCTCTTCCAGTTCTTCTACGAGCCCATCCTCAGGTGGTGCCTGGACCACAAGCTCCTCTTCCTGGCCCTGCCTTCTCTGGTGGTGCTCTTGGGCTTCACCATCTGGCTCGGCGCGGGAAAGGTCTTTTTCTTCCTTCCGGATTCGGTGAAGAAGACCGAGGCCTGGACAAAGGTGGTCCGGACCTTCCCGGGACTGGGGAAGGAATTCATGCCCTCCCTGGACGAGGGGTCTTTCCTGTACATGCCCACAACTTCCCCCCACGCCTCCATCGGCCAGGCCCTGGACATGCTCCACAAGCAGGACATGGCCATCCAGGCGATCCCCGAGGTGGAAAACGTGGTCGGGAAGATCGGGCGCGTGGAGAGCCCCCTGGACCCGGCGCCCATCTCCATGGTGGAGACGGTGATCAATTACAAGCCCGAATACAAGGTCGGGAAGGACGGGCGGCCCCTCCGGTTCAAGTTCGACAGGGAGAAGGGCGAATTCGTCAGGGACCGGCGGGGGCGGCTGATCCCCGACCCCTCGGGGAGGTATTTCCGCAACTGGCGGCCCGAGATCAAGAGCCCCAAGGACATCTGGAAGGAGATCGTCAAGGCCGCCAGGCTCCCCGGGGTGACCGACGCGCCCAGGCTCCAGCCCATCGAGACCAGGCTGGTCATGCTCCAGACGGGGATGCGGGCCCCCATGGGGGTCAAGGTCTTCGGCCCGGACCTGGAGACCATCGAGAAGGTGGGCATCCAGATCGAGGCCTTCCTGAAGCAGGTCCCCTCGGTCAACCCTGCGACGGTGACGGCCGATCGGATCGTGGGAAAACCCTACCTTGAATACGAACTGAACCGGGAGGCCATGGCCCGGTACGGGCTTTCGGTGGAGCAGGTCCAGGGAGTGATCGAGATCGCCGTGGGGGGCAAGCCCCTTACCATGACCGTGGAGGGGAGGGAGCGCTACCCCGTGCGGGTGCGCTACATGCGGGAACTCAGGGACCGGATCGAGGACCTGGACAAGATCCTGGTGCCCACCCCGGGCGGGGCCAGGATTCCCCTGGCCCAGATCGCCAAGGTGGTCTACCGGAGAGGGCCCCAGGCCATCAAGAGCGAGGACGGTTTCCTGGTGGGGTATGTAACCTTCGACAAGAAACCGGGCTTCCCCGAGGTGGACGTGGTGGAGTCCTGCAAGGCCTACCTGGAGAAGATGAGAAAGGATGGGAAGTTCACCCTTCCAGCCGGGGTCACCTACCGGTTCACCGGAACCTACGAGAACTCGCTCCGCTCGGAGAAGCGGCTGAAGATGGTCCTTCCCCTGGCACTTTTCATCATCCTGATGATCCTCTACTTCCAGTTCAAATCCCTGGTAACCACCTTGATCGTCTTCTCCGGGGTCTTCGTGGCCTGGTCGGGCGGGTTTCTCATGCTCTGGTTATACGGCCAGGATTGGTTTTTGAATTTCCATCTGTTCGGGACGGACATGCGGGCCCTCTTCCAGGTCCATCCCCTGAACCTGAGCGTGGCGGTTTGGGTGGGGTTTCTGGCGCTGTTTGGGATCGCCACCGACGACGGGGTGATCCTCGCCACCTATATCAAGCAGAGCCTGGCCCGGGAGAAGCCGGCCACAAAGAAAGAGGTCCGGGAGGCGGTGATCCTGGCGGGCAAGCGCAGGATCCGGCCCTGCCTCATGACGGCGGGCACCACCATCCTGGCCCTTTTGCCGGTGCTCACCTCCTCGGGCAAGGGCTCGGACATCATGGTCCCCATGGCCATCCCCTCCTTCGGCGGCATGACCGTCGTGCTCATCACCGTCTTCGTCGTCCCCACCCTGTAC
>JALUZX010000113.1 GCA_027011425.1 Planctomycetota bacterium | reverse complement strand
GCGCTGGAGCAGGCGGCCCTCATGGTCGAAGAGGGGGCCCACGTCCTCGACGTGGGCGGCGAATCCACCCGGCCCGGCGCCGGGGAAGTGCCCCCGGCCGAGGAGATCCGCCGGGTGGTTCCCGTGATCCGGGCCCTCAGGGAAAACCTGGGAGGGATTCCCATCTCCGTGGACACCCGCAAAGCCGCCGTGGCCCGGGAGGCTCTCCAGGCGGGAGCCGACTGGGTCAACGACGTCTCCGCCCTCCGCCACGACACGGAGATGGCGGAACTTTGCGCCGGGGAGGATTGTCCCGTGGTGCTCATGCACATGCGGGGGACGGACCCCCGGACCATGCAGGATGGGGTCCGTTACGAAGACCCCGTGGCGGAGATCCACGCCTTTCTCCGGGAGAGGGCGGCCTTCGCCTTGCAAAGGGGGATCCGGGAGGAGAGGATCCTCCTGGACCCGGGGATCGGCTTCGGCAAGCGCCCCGGGGACAACCTGGCGATCCTGAAGAGGCTCTCCGAGTTCCGGAGCCTGGGGTTCCCTCTCCTGGTGGGAGCGTCGCGGAAGTCCTTCATCGGGATCTGCCTGGACCGTCCCGTGGAGGAGAGACTTCACGGGACCACCGCCGCCGTGGCGGCGGCGGTGCTCGCCGGGGCCCGGGTGGTCCGGGTCCACGACGTGAGAGCGGCCCGGGACGCCGCCTCGATGGCGGCCGCCGTCCGGGAGGTCCGGGTTCCCGCCGGGGAGTCCATGGAGGGCGGATGGACCTCGTAAGGGACATCATCGAGATCCTGGTGATGGCCACGGCCATCTACCTGATCCTGCGCTTCCTCAGGGAAACGCGGGGGAGCGGCGTGGTCCGCGGTCTCGCCATCTTCCTGATCTCGCTGGCCATTTTCGCCTTCGTGATCGTTCCCCTCCTGAACCTCTCGGAACTGCAATACGTCTTCCAGGAACTCCTCCAGACCGCCGTCCTGGCCCTCCTGATCGTCTTCCAGCCCGAGATCCGCCAGGCCATCATCCGGCTCGGGGAATCCCCCATCTTCAAGAGCTTCCGCACGCCGGGGGAAGAAAAGGTGATCCAGCGCGTCCTCCGGGCCCTGGCCAGGCTTTCCTCGGAGCACGTGGGGGCCCTCATCGTCTTCCAGAGGGAAGCCCCCCTCAAGGAGGTCGTGGAACGGGGAATCAAGCTGGACGCCCTGGTCAATTCCTTCCTCCTGGAGGCCATCTTCTACCCGGGCAATCCCCTCCATGACGGGGCCGTGGTGATCGAAGGGGACCGGATCCTGGCCGCCTCCTGCCTTCTTCCCCTCAGCCAGAACCAGGACATCAGCAAGAGGCTGGGGAGCCGGCACAGGGCCGCCCTGGGCATCACGGAGGAAACGGACGCCCTCTCGCTGGTCGTCTCCGAGGAGACGGGGAGGATCTCGGCCGCCCTGGGAGGAAAGCTGCTCCAGGACCTGAAGCTCTCGGAGGTGGAGAAGGTTCTCGAGGAATTCTATGGGGTGAAGGAGGCCTGACAGCGATGTCCGCGCAACCGAAAAAGAAGCGGGGGATCCTGGCGGGCATCTTCCTCGTGGATCCCTGGAGGAAGCTGCTCGCCCTGGGACTCGGATTCATCTCCTGGTACTACGTCTCCACCAAAATCACCAACACCAAGGTGCTCCTTTTCCGGGTGACCCCCGTCCGGGCCGGGAAGGCCGAATACAACGCAAACGCTCTGAACATCCCCGTACCGGAAGGCTTCGTGCTGTGGTCGGTGAACGGCGTGCCCATGGAGAAGAAACCCAAGGTGCGCATCCTCTTTCAGGGGCCCCACAACCGCATGCAGAAGATCACCGAGTATCTCCGCCTGGCGGTCCTCTCGGAAAGGCTGACCAAGGTCTCCAAGGGAAACCTGCGCATCGAGATCAAGGCGGAAGACATCGTCGTTCCCCAGGACCCGGGGCTCAACGACCTGGTCAAGGAGATCGTCGGCCCCGACGGAAGGACTCCGGCTCCCCTGGTGCTGGACTTCGAGGAATACCTGCGGAAGGTTCCTTTCGTCCTGGGAAAAGGGGAGACCCGCGTGGTGGGCACGGCCTGCCCCGAGGGCTACGAGATCGACCCGGACAAGGGGATCTGGTTCACCCCCAGCCAGGTGGAACTCTCGGGCCCGGGGAAAGTCATCAACGGGGAGATCCTGAACCGCCCCCTTCCCCACAGGGAGCGCCTGCTGGAGGACTTCCTCCTCCACAGCGACGCCCGGGTCCGCCGCAGTCCCACCGAGGGCTGGGAGATCGTGGCCCGCCTGGGGCTCAGCACGGCCTGGATCGCCAAGGGCGTCACCCTCTTTCCCGCCCAGGTGGAGGCCCACCTTCCCTTGAGGCGCGTCCCCTCTCTCATCAACATCCCAAGACTCAGGATCCCAGTGGAATTCTCCGGACCGGGGGCCTCGAACTGGAAGATCGTCAAGGACACCCACCCGGACCGGCCCGTCATCGTCTACGTCTACAACAAGAATTACTGGTGGCGCGTCATCAACGGCGTCACCCTTCCTTCCAGGAGCAACAAGGAAGACAAGGTGGCCCAGGAGAAGTGGGTCCTCAACAACGTGCGCCTTATGGTCAACGTCTCCTACCTGGACCCCAAGAAGCCGGGGGAACAGAGCGCATACATCCACTGGGTGCTCCTGCCCTACGAAAAAGACGTGCTCTTCAACCCGGCGGACATCAAGGTGGAGGTCCGGGAAAGCGACCGGATCCCCGTGATATGGAGCCCTCCCGCCGGGAAAAAAGGGAAGGGACAAGGAGGTAAGGGGTGAGTCTCTTCGGGACCGACGGGATCAGGGACGTGGCCAACCACGGCCCCTTGCGGCCCGCCACGCTGGTGGGCATCGCCGCGGCCTTCGGCAGGATCCTCAGGGAGGAGAATCCCGAAGGGAGATTCAAGATCCTTCTCGGCGAGGACGGCAGGGAAAGCGGGCCCATGATCCGTTTCGCCCTCTCCGCCGGGCTCATGGGGGAAGGGATCGACGTGGTCCACGGCGGATTGATGACCACCCCCGCCCTGGCGGTGCTCACCATGCTAGGCAGATTTTCCGCGGGCATCATGATCTCCGCGTCCCACAACCCCTACGACCACAACGGCATCAAGATCTTCGGGCCCGACGGCCACAAGATCCCCGACGCCATGGAAGAGAGGATCGAGGAGGTCTTCCGCCAGGGCCCCCCTCCGCCCACTTCCCCTCTCCCGCCGGGAAAGGTCCAGGAAGACCACTCTCTCCTGGAATCCTACCGCCGGTATCTCGTCCAGAAAGCCGCGCCGGACATCTTTCTCGGGAACCTGCGCATCGTCCTGGACTGCGCCAACGGCGGCGCCTCGGAAATCGCCCCCCAGGTTTTGAAGGACCTGGGCGTGGACTTGATCGTCCGCAACGACAAGCCCGACGGGACCAACATCAACAAGAAGTGCGGCTCCCTCCACGCCGACCTGCTCTCCCCGCTGGTGCGGGGAGAAAAGGCGGAAATGGGAGTGTGCCTGGACGGCGACGGAGACCGGTGCATCCTCCTGGACGAGAAGGGCAACGTGGTGGACGGCGACCGGATCCTCATGATCCTGGCCCGCCACATGCAGTGGAAAGGGGAGCTTCCCGGAAACCTCCTGGTCTGCACGGTCATGAGCAACATGGGCCTCAAGAAGGCCATGGAGGAATCGGAAGTGGAGGTGGAGGTGACCCCCGTGGGGGACCGTTCGGTCATGAAGGCCATGCGGGAGAAGGGCGCCGGACTGGGGGGGGAACAATCGGGGCACGTGATCATGAAGCGGGGGGACCACCTCCTCGGCGACGGCCTGGTCACGGCCATCCACGTGGCCCAGGTCATGAAGGAGACGGGCCGGCCCCTCTCCAAGC
>JALUZX010000112.1 GCA_027011425.1 Planctomycetota bacterium | reverse complement strand
CCTCTCGGAGGGAAGTAATCCTTGCCTTCGACGCCCTGGGCCGCCTCCGGAAGCGGACGGAGAAGCCCGACGACGGAACGACGGACCGGACCTGGGAGACCCTCTACGACGACAACTCCAGGACGGTGACCCAAAGGGATCCTTATTTCAGTGCGTCCAGCGGGATCCTCAAGCAGACCGTGACCATCCGTGACCAGGGGGGCCGGGTGGTCAAAAGAAGGATCCCTGGTTATACATCAGGACCCGATTATGAATGGGTTTACACCTACGCCACCGACGACCGTCTCACCCAGTGGAGGGACGGGAACAACAACACGGTGAAGATCGAATACGACCCGGCCACGAGGATGAGGACCCGGCGTTACCTGGACGGCCCCGCCAACGGGATCTCGCTGATGACCCTGGAGGAGAAGTGGGCCTGGGACGGCCTGGGCCGGCTGACCAAGGAGGAGACCTGGGGCGACGAGGTCGGCGGAGGAGTCGGGGTAAAGATCGTGAGCCGCTCCCTCCAGTATGACGGGCTGGGCCGGATCACCCGGGAGACCTTCGAGTATCCCCAGGCGGAGACGGGCTACGCGCCGGACCACAAGAAGACTTTCGTTTCATCCTACGACATGGCCTCTGGCAAGGACCCGAGCTTCAGGCGCAAGGTGGTTTTCCCGGACAACTACCTGGCCCAGGGGAATGCCCAGCACTTCGAGTTCACCTTCACCCCTGATGGAAGGGGCTACTTGGCCGGGATGAGTGTCCTTCAATCGGGACAGTCCAATTACCATATCACGGGATCCTGGTGGTACGAAGGGGGTCGGCCCTGGAAACGGGAGGTAAAAGCCGGCGATGATCCCCAACAATACTCTACATTCCGGACCACCTGGACCCGGGACGACCCAGGGAACCTGACGAGTATTCAAGTCTACGATACACTTTCCTCTTCGACAATATACTGGGAGAACCTGGACTGGCAGAGGAACGGGGACCTGAAGGGGATCCGCTACGAACACGCTTTGAATTCCCAAACAGCTCCCTACTGGGGGGACCGGTGGGACTGGTACCTCCGGGACGGTTTCGGCCGGCTGGTGAAGGTCAAGTATGGTGTGTCCCCGGGAAAGTATGACGATGGTGATTTCGAAGCCGCCGACTACCTCCGATACGACTGGTGGTCCCTGGACCTGGTGGGGAACTGGGAGTGGGAGAAGGAGAAGAACGGGAACGATTGGGACACCGTGGTGGATCCGGAGTTCGACCACACCCAGACCGACCGCTACACATCGGTAGGGAACCACCCGGTCTATGGGTGGGACAATCCCTACACCTATGACGGAAACGGAAACCTCGTCTCCGACAGTAAATACATCTACGAATACGACTACCTGAACCGCCTTTGCGGGATCTACGGCCTGGTGGCCGAGGGGACGACTCTGGACACGTCATCATGGAAGGTAAGCGGCCTGGCCCTCTCGAAGAAGATCTCCAAGGTCCTCTACGCCCGAAAAGGAAAGGTGAAGCTCACCCTCAAGGAATACCGGGCCCTGATCGCCAGGATGCACGGCCGTTACGCCCACGCCAAGTTCCTGAAGACAGGGGTCCCCAGGACCCTCTCTACGGTTTCTTCCACCCAGACCACCTCCAGCGACGAAGGGGTGCTCATCAGCCAGTATGCCTACACCCCCTCCAGCCAGAGGATCCACCGTCTCACCTACGAGGTCCCCGAGTTCGGAGTGGAAGAATCCAACACCTGGTGGTCCTACGACCAGGGCCGGATGGCCGAGTCCTACAACGGGGACCTGAGCCCCAACAAGACCTACGGTGAAGGCCCCATGCCAGGGGAGCACCTCTTCCAAGCCGACTGGAGCCACGACCCAGGCAACCCCATCGCCGCCACCCACTACTTCCTCCAGGACCACAACAATTCCGTAATCCAGCTCCGCGACCCCCAGGGGGAATTCGAAGAATCCAGGGAATATGAGTATTCCGGAAAGGGAAATGTCCTTGACGGAAATGGGGCTTTATTGGGCGGCCTTCCGGTTTCTGTTTCAACTTGGGGTTATAGTTCTGGGCAATGTATCGATGAAGTATATCCGTTCAAATACTATTACTCGGTCCCTTGCGCAATAGATAGTTTAAGTAACCCGTTTGATCCTTATGTAGAATTTATCGTAATAGATTTGGATGGACCTCTTTGTGAAGATGAATGGTGCGATCCCAGGGATATTCCAGAAAATTGGGAGCAATTATTTAAAAAATTTCAGAGAGAGTTGCGCCCTTTAGGTGGAAACGAAGAATGGTGGGGTCAATATCATTGTTTCCTCCACTGCATTCTTACATCTTATTTTCAGCTCCAGGTTTATAGGAGAGTTCCTATATATTTGTGGTGGGTAATTCAATTTAGAGTCAGAGTAATGGCATGGAAGTTAAGTCAGTTGATTGGCTTGGGCTGGGAAATTTATGAGGCATTCAGTCCGCATTATGGCGGGAAAAACCCTCTCCGTTGGATTATCAATGAATCATCTTCTGATTTGTTCTGGTACAACCCTGTGGGGGGCCTCTGTGGGATACCAGCAAAAGATGTAAAGGGTTGTTTCTGTTGTTGTTGCAACGCTCTTTCGGGAAAGAAGAAGGGGGTGTGCGGGTGCCCAAAATGAACTTATTTAAATCTGCTGCTATGGATTTCTGGCTTGTGGTTTTCGGGGCCTTCTTCTTCTTGGGTGTGAGCGGAGGATGTCCAGTCAAGGCGGCGGACCGGGACGTGGCGGGGCAGTTGGTGCGATCCGCCGGTTTCCTCATGGAGGCCAAGGGTTACATGGAGGATTCCGGGCTTCTCTTGTCCTTGAAAAAGAGGGAAGACGCGATCGAATCTTGGAAGGGGGCTTACAACGCTCTCTGGAAGGCGAGGCAAATCGTTTGCGGCCTGGGCTGTTGCGTGAAACCGCCGAAGGGGATGGAAAAGTTTCCCGCCGATATGCCGTTGAGAGTTAGGTGCGCCCTCGAAAATCCGAATTTTCTTTGGCTTTCGAGCCGGGGAGACCAGGTTGTTTGCGCCAGGGTAAAAATTACGGAAAGGGTTGTTAAGGATTACCTGGAGCAGAAAGAAAGAAGGCGGAGAAATGATTTAACGGGTCCTGGGGCCAAGTTTGGAAAGGCCTTAAAAGAATACTGGAAGGCTAGGCTGGCGGAAGTTCTTTTGCAAAGAGCGGTTGCGCGCTTTTTTTCCCTGCCAATGGATGTGGAAGAATCTTTTTTTCAAAAAAAAGAGTCAGGCCCTTTTGCCAAGGGGGGGATCAAGCCAAAACCAATGATTTTTGGTGGGAAACCAATGATGATAAGGACTGGGGATTTGATGGTTTACAAATACATTGATCGGAAGCCCGCCATCAAGGGTCCAGGTCGGTACTGGATCATTGGTGTCGGTCCCTACTATAGAAAGGGGGTGGCTTTCCTGATTCCGCCGCTTGAGTGTTATGAGCTGAAAATAATCGCCTCCCCGATCGATCCGAAGAAGGCTGTCTTTAAGGCCGGGGACATGCGTTTAAATCTTCTCAAGAAGAAACTGGATGGAGTTCTCGGAAAATTGAGAAGCGCTTTGCTCAAAAAGGAGGAAACTGTTTTGTCGAAGAGGGTGGCCTCCTGCTTGCAGGGTATTTCCGGTTGCCTCGCTCTAGTAAAAAGCATCGTTGGGGTGAAGAAATGGGCCTCTTCCACGGCATGGTTTCAAGGCGGGATGCCTTGTAAGATCAAGGGGTTCTGCTTGAGAAACCCCTTTTTCAAGGATGGGACCGTAAAATGCGTTCTTTCAAGGGTCGTCGCCTCGGAAAGGCTTCGCTTTTTTTGGGGAGGCCCTACAGGGAAGGGGGTTTACCTTTGGAAGGGGAAAATCAAGAAGGTTGTTTCCGGGAGTAGGGGTGGG
>JALUZX010000111.1 GCA_027011425.1 Planctomycetota bacterium | reverse complement strand
GAAAACCTTTCCCCCCTCCCGCCGGGCCTCCCGCCGGGCCGCAAGCTCCCGGAAGAGTCCCTCCACCTCCCGGGAGAAACCCTCCTTCTTCATCTCCCCAAGGAGACGATCCGCATCCTCCAGCTTCCAGTTTTCCAGGCTGTCCCGCACCCTGAGGAGTTCCACCTCGCTGGGTCCCCGGAAGAAGAAAAAGTAGGCCCAGGTGGCAGCCGCCACGCCCGCGATCACAAGGACCCAAGGCAGGGAAGAGGCAGAAGGACCTCTCCGCCGCCCGGAGCCCGGCTTCTCTTCCCTGGCTTGGTTGCCGGAAATCGCCATCTTCGCCGTTCCTGCCTGCCTCCCCGGACCTTCAGGGAACTTCAATGAGAAAAAAGGGCCGGGAAAAAGAAGAGTTTACACCAGCCCGGGCGCTTCATGAATCGCCCGGGGCCAGGCCCAGGTCCTCCGCTTCGATCCGGGGCCCCCGGGCCAGGGCCACAGCCCGGCGCAGGGCGTTCTGGATCTCCCTGACGTTTCCCGGCCAGGTGTGGGCCTGGATGGCCCGTTCGGCGTCTTTGGAAAGGACAAGCCCTTCCCGGGACGTGCCCTTGGTGTATTGCTCCAGAAAGAAACGGGCCAGAAGGAGGGCGTCCCCCTCCCGCTCCCTCACGGGAGGGAGATGGATAGGGAAGACCTGGAGGCGAAAGAAGAGGTCCTCCCTGAAGGATCCCTTCCGGACCTCCTCGGCCAGGTCCCGGTTGGTGGCGGCCACGACCCGCACGTCCACCTTGCGGACCTTGTTGGATCCCACCCGGCGCACCTCCCCGTCCTGGAGGACCCGAAGGAGCTTGCTCTGCATGGAAGGGCTCATTTCCCCGATCTCGTCGAGAAAGATCGTCCCCCCGTGGGCTTCCTCGAAACGGCCGGCCCGGTCTCGAACGGCCCCGGTGAAGGCCCCTCGGACGTGGCCGAAGAGTTCTCCTTCCAGCAAGGTCTCGGGGATGGCCGCGCAATTGGTGACGACGAAGGGCTTGTTTTTGCGCGGGCCGTATTCGTGAAGCGCCTTGGCCACGAGTTCCTTGCCCGTGCCGCTCTCTCCCGTGACCAGCACGGCCAGGTCGCTGTCGATCACCTTCTCCAGGGCCTCCCAGACCTTCTCGATGGCCGGGCTCGCCCCGATCATGCCGTAACGGCCCGGCCAGGACTTTCCCTTTCCCCCCCGAGCCTTCCCTCTCAACCCCGCCAGGATCTCCGCCGCACGGTCCAGGCCTTCCTCGCCGGCGGCGTCCCGGATCTCCTCCAGGAGGCGCTCCAGATCCTTGAAAAGTCCGCCCTCCCTCACAGGAACTCCAAGTCCGAGAATTCCAGAAGGAGGATCTTGGTCCCCGCTTCCCCGAAATCCACGACCAGGCGCTTGTTGCGCTTGTCTCCCCGCACGGCCTTGATCACCCCTTCCCCGTAGCTCCCGTGGCGCACCCGGGCGCCCGGCCCCGGCCCTTCTCCGGGAGGAGCGGGGGGAAGAAGGTCTCTCTCTTCTTCCGGATCCTCCTCCTGGTCCTCTTCCTCCGGGCCCCAAGAATTGAAGACATCCTGGGGAATCTCCCCCAGAAAACGGGAGCGTTCCATCTCCCGCCATTCCCCGGCGCTCATCATGGACTCGGCGAAGGAAAGAAGCAGATGTTTCCTGGCCCGGGTGACCCCCACGTAGAAGAGCCTCCGTTCCTCTTCCACGCCCTCCTCGGAATCGATGCTGAAAAGGTGGGGAAGGGTCCCTTCCTCCAGCCCCACGATGGCGACGGCGTCGAATTCCAGGCCCTTGGCGGTATGCAGGGTCATGAGCTGGACCACCTCTCCCTTGGAGGCGAGGCCGTCCTGGTCGGAGACCAGGGAGACCCGCTCCAGGAAGGCCGCCAGCCCGCCCTCCGGGTCCCGCTCGTCCACCTGGGCGGCCGCCGAAAGAAGTTCGTCCAGGTTGGCCTCCCGATCCCGGGCCTCCAGGGGGTCGGCCGTCTCGTGGATCCAGTCCAGGTAGCCCGTCTCTTCCAGGGCCCGCCGGACCATCTCCAGCGCCGGGGCCCGGCCCGCGTCCGCTCTCAGCGAGCCCAACAGCTTCGCCATGGCGGCCAGGCCCTCCTTGGCCTTGGATGTGAGTCTCGGGATCCCCGCCGGGTCGGCCGCCACGTCCACCGGGGAGAGGCCGAGACTCCGGGCCCGCGCGAGGATCCTCTCCAGGGATTTGCCGCCCACTCCCCTGGGGGGGGCGGATACGGCCCTGGAGAAACTGATCTCGTCGAAGGGGTTGACCACCAGCCGGAGCCAGGCAAGGACGTCCTTGATCTCCCGGCGCTGGTAGAAGGACAGGGCCCCCACCACGCGGTAATCGATGCCCTCGGCCCGGAAGGCGGCCTCCAGCAGGCGGGACCGGGCGTTCACCCTGTAGAAGACGGCGATCTCCCCGGGAGACACCCCCGAGGCGAGCCAGGAACGGACCCGGCCCGCCACGCGAAGGGCCTCCTCTTCCGCCGTGGGGGCCATGAGAAGGTCCAAGGGCTCCCCGCCCCTCTTCTCCGTCCAGAGGTCCTTCTCCTTGCGCGCCAGGTTGTTGGAGATGACCGTCCCGGCGGCCCTGAGGATCTTTTCGGTGGAGCGGTAATTCTGCTCCAGCTTTACGATCCTGGCCGCGGGGAAATCCTTCTCGAAATCCAGGATGTTCCGAACCTGGGCGCCCCGGAATCCATAGATGCTCTGGTCCGGGTCCCCGACGACCATGATGTTCCCGTGGGCGGAGGAGAGGTTTTTCGCCAGGTCGTACTGGATCTTGTTGGTGTCCTGGAACTCGTCCACCAGCACGTGGAGGAAGCGCCCGCTCCACTTTTCCTTGACCGAGGGAAAACGGTGGAAGAGTTCCAGGGTGAGAAGCAGAAGATCGTCGAAGTCCAAGGCGTTGGCCGTCTTCATCCGCTCCCGGTAGACGGGCCAGACCTTTTCCAGGATCACGTCTATTTCATTCCCGGCGCCCAGGTGCTCCCCGGGCCCCAGGGCGCGGTTCTTGAACCAGGAGATCCGCCGCCCCAGAGCGGCGGGACGGACGTCCCGGGGAGAGAAGCCCTCCTCCTCCATGATCTTCTTGAGGAGCCGGTCCCTGTCGGCCGTGTCGTAGATGGTGAAAGAATTCTTGTAACCCAGGGCCTCGATCTCACGGCGCAGGATGCGCACGCAGGCCGAGTGAAAGGTGGAAACCCAGAGCCCCGTCCCCGCCGGCACCAGGCGGAGCACCCTTTCCCGCATCTCGTCGGCCGCCTTGTTGGTGAAGGTGATGGCGATGATCCGCCAGGGGGGCACGCCGCGCGAGAGAAGCCAGGCGATCCTGTGGGTGATCACCCGGGTCTTCCCGCTTCCCGGTCCCGCCACCACCAGGACCGGGCCGTCCCCTGCGGTGACGGCCTCCCGCTGGGGAGGGTTGAGGTCTCGAATCAGCTCTTCCATGGGACCGGAGAGGTTCGACCCAACCAGCCTGGATTGCAAGGCCCGGGGTGACCCGACCCACTCAATTCCAGGAGACCAGGGTGCTATCCTTTTCTCTATAAAGAGATCCCAACCGAAAAAACCATATCTCTATTTCCCCAGGCCCTGGTACTTGGGATCCAGGCAATAGCACCCGGCGGGCTTTCCCCTCCTGGCCATGCTCGTGCAAAGGGAGCAGGCCACGCAGGTCTCCCCCGGACCGGGAGGCCGGCCCTCGAGGATCCTCCTGGGCCAGTCCGGGCAGGTGAGAAGGCCCCTGCCCAGGCCCACCAGGTCCGTGAATCCGCCCTCCACGGCCGCCGCCGCGACCCGGGGAAGGGCCCGGCCCAGGGCGCTCAGCCCTCCCGCCGCCAGGGTCATCCCCGGAAGGGCCTCCTTGAGGGCCCGGGCCGCCTCCAGGT
>JALUZX010000110.1 GCA_027011425.1 Planctomycetota bacterium | reverse complement strand
GACGAGGTCTTCCGCGCCGGTGGAGCGAAGCAGGGCTTCCAGGCCGGTTCCGAGAAAGGCGTCGAAGCGCTTTTTGTCCAGGACGGTCTCGCCCGGAAGGGGCGCAAGGGAGGGGTGGATCTCCCAGCCCCAGGTCCCTTTTCTCAGGCCTCCCCCGGCCATGCCGGGGTAGACCAGAAGCTCGATGGGATTGGTCTCTGGGTCGGAGACGTGGCGGGTAAAGAAGACGGGGCGGCGGATCTTCCGGAAGCGGTCCACCAGGCGGGAGAGGTTGGAAGCGGCCGCCTCGATTCCAGGGACCGGAAAGGCGCCGCCTGGGTCCACGAAGTCGTTCTGCATGTCCACCACCAGAAGGGCGGCCTTCGCCGGAGCCAGGAGGAAGCGGGGTTCGAAGGTTCTTTCAGCCACGGTTCGCCGCCCGGTAGGCCCGCTCCCGCCGGATTCTGGACACCGCCTGGCCGCAATTGGTCCCAAGCTCGATCTCCTCGGCCTCGCCGATGGAAAGGATCACTTCGAAGCCTGCCTCCTGGAGGGAAGAGATGTGACCCGCCGCGCCCTCGGTCCTCTCGTGGTCCAGGAGTGTTTCGATTCCGTTCTTCCTCGCCGCCTCGGTCCGGTTGACGGGAGTGAACTTCACGAGGAACCTGGCCGGGTCGAAAGTTTCCGCCGCCTTGGCCGGGTCGAAGGGGATCTCCGGCCCCAGGGCGAAGTTGAGGGTGAGTTTCCGGTCCCCCGGGGAGAACCATCTTTTCCCGAATTCCGCGATCTCCGTCATGGACCACTTGGGGTAGGGCATGATCCGGTCCCGAAAGGATTCGTCCGTGGAGTTCACCGAAAACTGGACCTGGAAACGGCCTCCAGGGTAGAGGCGGTTCTTGATCTCCAGGAGCCTTTCGAACCACTCCCACGAATTCCCGGGGGCGATGGTGGGGATCGTGGGGATGAGGCCCGGCGCATCGAACCGTTCAGGGAGCATCTCGAGGACCTCCAGGACGGAGGGGTTGAGGGCGGGCTCACCCATGCGGGCGAAATGCAGCTTCCACTTGGGAACGGGCACGCGGCGGTCCGGAAACCGCCTTTCCACGAGGTAGTCCAAAAGGGCCAGCATCTCTCCCGTCATGAGATTCCCCTGGAACATCCCCCCGGCGTCGCAGAAGAGGCATCCCACGGGGCATCCGAACTGTGTGGAAAGGATGGTCACCCATTTCTCATCCACAGGATATCTTGGATCCCGGGTGTCGACGAATTCCACCAGGTGTGATTCCAGGCCCCTCATCGAGGCAACCAGGATTTCGCCCAGGCCCTCGACCTTCCTGGACTCGACGATCCGGAACTCACTATACATGCCTGCATTCCTCCAGAAACCGGGCGGCCTCCAGGACCGCCGCCATTCCGTCTCCCGCGGCGATTACGGCCTGCCTGTCCAGGCCCCTCCTCAGGTCCCCGGCGGCGAAGAGCCCGGGAACTCCTGTCCTCCCCCTCCCGTCCACGGGGAGGCCCCCTCCTGGGTGGAGGGCTTCCGGCGGAAGGAGGGAGAAGTCCGGCTCCTTTCCAACGGCCGGGAGGAGGGCGTCCACCCCGGCCGTTTTCCGTCCTTCGGAGTCGAGAAGGGAGGCTACCAGGCCGTCCCCTTCCCTTTCCAGAGAAAGGAGGCGGGCGCCGGGAAGGACCCGGACTCCCAGGGAGCATGCGGTGGAAATGATCCTTGGGAGGGCCCTGGGCCGGGGCGACCTGTGGGCCAACAGAACTTCCACCCCCCGGGAGGCGAGAAGAGCGGCCTGGTCGAAGGCGGCGTCTCCCCCGCCCACGACGAGGACCTTGCCGGGAAGGGAGCTTCCCAGGAGCTGGTCCGCCCGGTGAAAGATAAGGGAGCCAAGGAGATCGTCCTCGCCGGGGATGCCCAGCTTCCTGGGTCTGCTCCCTGTGGCGGCGATCACCGCCCGGGCGCGGACTTTCTCCCCCGAGGTCTCGAGGAGGAATCCTCCTTCAGCGGGAAGGATCCGCAGGACCTCCGCCTCGTGAAAGGGGACCCCAAGAGCTTGGGCCTGGCGGGCCATCCTGTCGGCCAGGGTCTTCCCCGGGAGTCCGCCGGGGAAGCCCGGGTAGTTTTCCACGTGGAAGGCTGCCCTGAGGGCCCCGCCGGGGCGGTCCCTCTCCAGGACCAGGACCTCCAGGCCCATCCGGTGGGCCTGGATTCCCGCGGCAAGCCCGGCCGGGCCCGCTCCAACCACTGCCAGCTCTCCCATGGTTTTCCAGGGAAGGCGCTTCACGGCCGGAACCGGGCGAGAAAGAGGTTTCCCTTGACCAGGACGGTCTGGTTGGGTTCGCCCAGGCCGAAGGTGGCCGGACTCTGGAAGGCGCCCGCAACCAGGGGGTGACCACTGGGCGTAAGGGCCAGGCGGGTCGCGAAGTCGTGCCCGATGCCGCCCGCCCGGGAGGCCCAGAGGAACTCTCCGCCGGGGGTGAAGCAGGCGAGAAAAGCGTCCTTCTTTCCCGGTCCTCCCGTGGGATCGAGGTAATACCTGGCCCGGGAACGGTGGGGGGCGTAGTCCTGCTTTTGGGGGGATTGGAAGGGACAGCCGAAATCCATGGGTCTTTCGAAGTACCCCGCCAGGAAGACCTTCCGGACCTTTCCCTTCTTCACGTCCAGGGCCAGAGCGGTTCCCTCGTTGTCGCCTCCCCGGGAGGTGCAGATTTCGCAGAAAAGAGGTTTGCCGGAGGGGGAAATCCGGGCGAGGAAGACATTGTACTCCCCGCTGGAGCATATACTCATCCGGGATTTCTCTTTGAGTTCTTCAAAGAACACCACTTGGTGGTGGATCGCGCCGGTCAGCCAGAGGTCTCCGCCTGGCCCGAGGACGAGGTCATTGGCCAGATCGTCCGTCACTCCCATGGCGTGCCGGATCCACTTGGGCTCTCCTTGGCCGTCGAAACGGGCCAGGAAGATGTCGTACGCCCCGTTCAAGGAGGTCAGGAGAGGATCCGGTCCATTGAAGCCCAGGCTCTTCTTGAAACTGCCCGCCACCACGGGGAGACCGCCGGGAAGGCAGACCATTCCTCTGAGGCGGATCCCTGCCGGAGAGAAAGCGATGTTCCTGGCCCAGAGGAGCGTCCCTCTCCTGTCGAAGCGGGCCAGGAAGAGGGTGAAACAACGTGGGGACTCCAGGGAAACCCCTTTTTTCCCGAGGTCGATCCGGCCGCGGAAGACGCCGGCCAGGAAGAACCCCATGTCCCTCCCCTCGACGATGGGCGCGTATTCGAGAGAAAGGAGCCCTTCTCCTTTCCCGAGAACTCGGGGGGCGGCCGCCGGCTTCCCCCCGGAAAGGAGAAAGTCCTGGAGAAGAAGGGAGCATCCCCTCCCGGCCCGAGGCTTGCTCCGGGCCTTTCGCCCAGGCGAGGCCGCAGGCCTGCCCAGGAAGAGAAGGCGCGCCCTCTTTTCCCCGAGGATTTCCATGCCCGCCACTCTCGGCGTGCCTCCAAGCGCGATGGAACGCGTCCAGAGGGGGATGCCCAGGATATCGAAGCGGGCGAGAAACACCCCGCTCTTCCCCTCCAGCCAGGACGCTCCGGCGGGATCGGAGAAGGTCTTTCCCTTGGGGATGCAGCAGTTGGCTCCCCTGTAGTCCCCCGCCAGGAGGCAGCCTCCGTCGGGGAGGGCCCGGAGGGCTCCCGGCCACATTCCCTTCTTCCCGGGGCCCATGCCTGCTTCCACGGCCCATTCCAGGGAACCGGGAAGGGGAGGAATGCCCAGGGTGATTCTAAGGGTATTGGAGAGAGCGGATTGGTCGGGTTTCGGCCCGGCTGTCATCAACAGGGCCTGACAACGGATCCTGGTTCCCAGGGTTCCCGGGAGGGAGGGAAGGCGGAGTTCCAGTATCCCCGGGCCGGTTCCCTTTCTTTTCTCCCGGGAAAAGGGAAGACAGGCCGCGGGCGGCAAAGAAAGGCGGCACGGGCCGGGGGTGAGGGTGGAGGGATCGAGGGGTGGTTTGGAATCCTTGCGGCCCTGGAAGGGGGTGTCGGCCAGCAAAAAGGCTCGTTCGTTCCGGCTCACCCCTCCGAGCAGAAAGACCGCCTTTCTCCCGGGCACGGGTGGAGAGAGAAGCCTTAGCGTGGGAGGGTTTCCTCCCCCGGGACGGCATCCCGGGGTTTCGACGACAGCCGAGGCTGTCGGGGGGAGACGGCGGAATTCCAGGAGAGCGGGGAGGAGGGGTTTCGATCCCCCGGTTTTCCCGGGATGGAAGGGGGAAACTTTCTTGAGGAGAGGGTCCCATCTCCCTCCTTCCACCCAGAAAGGGATCTTTCCGAAATGCTCGAGGATCCATTCGTCCCGGGTGGGAAAACCGGTCCAGGCCAGGGCGCCGCCCCAGGTTCGGGCCAGGCGGCGTGCGGAAGGGTAGTCCAGCTTTTGCGGAGAAAGGAGTAAGTAGGCGGGGCCGCCGGCCGAGGGAGCGCCGGGACAATCGTTCTTTCCGCCCCAGGAACACAAGGGACGTATGGGCGCATACTTCCTCCAGGGCTGGGGAGCCGGGAGCCGTAGGACCTGGAGCCTGTCCAGCCAGGCGTCTCCGTTCCCGGAGCTGAACATCAACCAGCCCATGCTGCTTTCCCCCGGTCCCGCCTTGCGCACGATCCTTCCCATGTGCTTGCTGTCCAGGAAGAGGGAGATCGCGACGGAATCCACAGAAACCCTCCGGTAGTGGATGGAAAGGTAGTGGAAGGATTCGGGGGACCAGGGGTATTTCCGCGGAAAGGATTCATTCAAAGAATGGATTTCCCCCGATTTCCGGACGGCGAGGAGGGGGCTCGAGCCGTCCCGGTAATCGGGGCCGCGGCAGAGGAGGGCCCCGAACCTCTCCCTGTCGTCTTTGTTGGGATCCTGGGATGTCTCGGCCTCCACTTTTTTCCCCCGCCGGGTGGGCGAAAGACGGAGGAAGAAGCGCACCACGAATTCCGGGGAATAGGAGAGGTTGCGCTCGTCGAGGGGAACCGAGACCAGGGCGTGGTCGGGGCAGGTCGTGTTGCCCCTGAGGAGGAGGCACCTGTCTCCTTCCCTTCCGAGATCGGGAGTGGGGACGATGTTGATTTGCTTGTTGTCGCCGGCGAGTCTCCAGGAGCGGGGGAGTTTCCTTCCTGCCGGGAAGGGCCCTGGTTCATATTCGTCGAAATCCTCGGTCCACGCCGTCTCCGTGGCGGCGTGGTTCTCCTCTTTGACGGCCGCCATGTCCGCCAGCCTCTGGATGGAATCGTTGGCGTAGGCCAGGACCTTCTGGACCCGCTTTTTGGCCTCCATCTCCGTCCGGGCGAGTTCCCTGGCGCTTTTCATGGAGGAATAGAGCCACCCCAGCAGGAGGAGCGCCAGGAAGGAGACGGCCGCGGCGGCGAGAGCGTGCTTTTGAAGATACTTTCTCGTCCTGTAGATCGGGGAAGGCGGGCCTGCTTGGAGGGGTTCGTGTTTCAGGTGTCTTTCCAGGTCCTCGAGGAATTCGGCGGCGGACTGGTATCGCCTTTCCGGGTCCTTCTCCAGGGCCTTCATCAGGATCCAGTCCAGTTCTCCCTTGAGCCTGCGGGCCAGGGCGCGCCGGTCCAACCCGCATTTGGGGATCTTTTCTTCCGGAAGGCTGGAAACCTTCGTGCTCGGCCTGACCGGGTCTTCTTCCACGATGCGCCGTTGGATCTCGAAGAGGCTTTTCCTGGACAAACCCTCCACCGGGTAAGGGAGTTCTCCCGTGAGGAGTTCGTAGAGAACCACGCCGAGCGAATAGATGTCCGTCCTGGTGTCGGGATCCATTTCCAGGTAACCGGTCTGTTCGGGAGCCATGTATTCCGGCGTGCCCAGGACCTGGCCCGGGATGGAGTAGAGGCTCCCCTCCACGAGAGGACCCTCCAGGGCCCGGGCCAGGCCGAAATCGATGATCTTGGGCAGGGGGGCGCCGTCCTCCTCGGTGACCAGGATGTTCCTCGGTTTCAGGTCCCTGTGGATGATGCCTTTCTGGTGGGCGTGCCTGATTCCCTCCAGGACTTTCATGAAGAGCCGGATCCGCTGTTTTACGTCCAGGCCCTTCTCCTCGCAGTATTGCTTGATCGGTTTGCCCGGAATGTACTCCATGACGAAGTAAGGACCGGACTCTTCCTTTCCGCCGGCGTCGAGGACCTTGGCGACGCAGGGGTGGTTCAGTATGGCCAGGGCCTGGCGCTCGGCGTCGAAACGCTTGAGGGCGCCCCTGGTGTGCATGCCCGGGCGCACCAGCTTGAGGGCGGCTTTCCTCCGGACGGGGTGCTCCTGTTGCACCAGGAAGACCTGGCCCATGCCCCCTTCGCCCAGGAGGCGGAGGACCTTGTAAGGGCCGATTTGTCGCGGGCCTTTGCGGGTGGTCCCGGGAGGAGGCGGAGAGAGTGGGGGAGGGGGAGAAGTAAGGGGCCCGCCCCCAAGGGTCCGCGCCTTCAGGAGAAATTTTTGGATCTCTTCGGCCAGGCCGGGTCCGGCCTCGGGGTGGGCCCGGCAGAAGGCCTCCGGGTCGGGGCGCTCCCCCTTCTCCCAGGCCCGGATGAACTCCTCCAGGGCCTTTTTCCATGGATCCGGGGACGGGTTTTCCCCGGGAGTTTTCGGGGAGTTTGCGGGAGAGGGGGGCGGGATCTCCTTCCGTCGCTGGTCTGCGTCCTCGGGATTAGATGGGGCTGTGAAGAATGTAGAGTCTTCCACCATCTGTGAAATAGCCGGGGAAAAGGAGAAGAACAGGGAAAACCTTGATTTTGCCGGAAGGAACCGGGAAAATCGCTAAGGAATTTCCGGAAACCTGCCTGCGAAGGAAAAGAAAGGGTAGTTTTTCCGGGCGGAAGGATCAAGTCGCGGCAGAAGGCGCTGTGCCGGCCGGAAACAAGTCTCTTCCAATGGGATTCCGGTGTGAGGGTGTGTGAAGCTTCCGGGCGGCGGAAGCTGGATCAATCCCAGATTCCGAACTCCGCCCGGATTTCCTCGGAGGCGTCCGTCGCCGGATCCCAGGGCGGGTTCCAGACGAGTTCCACCTCCGCCTCCTCCACGCCTTCCAAGCCGAGGAGGGCCTGCCTGCAGGATTCCACGATTTCCGGGCCCATGGGACACATGGGGGAGGTCAAGGTCAGGAGGACCTTGTATCCCTTTCCCGAGGACAGGGGGACCACTCCCCGGACCAGGCCCAGATCCACGATGGAGAACCCGATCTCCGGGTCCTCCACCCGCGCCAGGGCCTCCCGCACTTCCGGGGAGGGAAAGGCGGGTTCCCTCACGTTTCCTTCTCCTTTTCCAGGAGGGCCTCCAGGAGGGTCACCCAGGGCAGGAGGGCGCACTTGATCCGGACCGGGAACTTCCGGACACCCGTAAGCGCCTCCAGGTCTCCCATGTCGATCTCCCCCGGCCTGACCTCTCCCTTGAGGGCCCCCTTCATCCGGCGCGCCACCCGGCCCGCCTCTTCCAGGGTGAGCCCCTCCACCATCTCCGCCAGGATGGACCCGGAGGCCGTGGAGACGGCGCATCCCCGCCCCCGGACGCCCACCTTGAGGATCCTCCCCTCCTCGACCTGGAGATCCAGGCCCACCTCGTCGCCGCAGGAGGGGTTGGCCCCCTCGGCGTGGATGTCCACCCGCTCCAGGGGCTCCCGCCCCCGGGGGTTCTTGTAGTGGTCCATGACCACGTCCCTGTAGAGATCGTCCAGGTTCACCCTTGGAAATACCTCCTTGCCTTTCCTATGCCTTCCACCAGGGCGTCCACGTCCTCCTTGACGGTGTAGATCCCGAAGGAGGCCCGTAGCGAGGAAGGGATCCCGAGAATCCGGTGAAGGGGTTGCGCGCAGTGGTGCCCCGCTCTCACGGCCACCCCTTCCCCGTCAAGGAAGGTGGCCAGGTCGTGGGGATGGACCAGGGGGTCGTGGAAGCTCACCAGGCCCACCCGTTCCTCCGGGTTTGCGGGGCCCAGGATCTCCAGGCCCTCCAGGGATGAGAGGCGTTCAAGGGCATATTCTGTGAGTTCCATCTCGTGCCGCCTCACCCGGTCCAGGCCGATCTCCTCCAGGAGGTCCAGGGCGGGAGGAAAGGCCGCCGCCGCCGCGACGTTGGGGGTTCCCGCCTCGAAGCGGCGGGGAACCTCGGCCCAGGAGGCCCGGTCCATGTGGACCGCTTCGATCATCTCGCCGCCCGTCTCCAGGGGTTCCAGCCGTTCCAGGACCTCTGGTTTCCCCACCAGGAACCCGAGACCCATGGGGCCGTAGCACTTGTGGGCCGAAAAGGCCAGCAGGTCCGCCCCGGTCTTTTCGAAGGAGAGGGGGAGCCGCCCCGCGGCCTGGGCGGCGTCGACCACCACCAGGGCCCCTGCCTCCCGGGCCCGCCGGGCGATTTCGGCAAGGGGCGGAATCGTGCCCAGGACGTTGGATGCCGCCGAAAGGGCCGCGATCCTGGTCCTCGGCCCCAGGAGCCCGGGGAGCGCCTCCAGGTCGAGGCGTCCCATCCGGTCCAGGGGAATGTGCTTGAGGGCGGCGCCGGTCCTTTTCGCGACCTGGATCCAGGGAACCAGGTTTGCGTGGTGCTCCATGACGGTAACGAGGATTTCGTCTCCTCGTCCGAGAAGGCGGGCCGAACCCAGGGCGGCCAGGTTGAGGGCGGCCGTGGCGTTCCGGGTGATCACCACCCCCCTGGGGTCGGCGCCCAGGAAGGCCGCCACCCTCCGCCGGCACCCCTCGTAGGCCTCCGTGGCCCTTCCCGCCAGGTCGTAGAGGCCCCGGTGGACGTTGGCGTTGGACTCCCGGTAAAAGCGGGCCTCGGCGGCGATCACCCTCTCTGGTTTCTGGGTCGTGGCGGCGCTGTCCAGGTAGACCAGCCTCCCCTTGCCCCTCTTCCCGGCCAGGAGGGGAAACTCCCCGCGCACCTTCCCCGGATCCAGCTTCGCCCCGGCGGCCATCGTCAATCCTCTTCCTCCAGGTCCACTTCCACCTCCCCTCCCTCCAGGATCCTCACCGGGAAGGTTCGGAGCGGGACGGCGGCGGGCATGCGCAGGACGGCCCCCGTGCGGAGGTCGAACCGGGCCCCGTGGCGGGGACATTCGATCCGGGTCCCCTCCAGCTCTCCTTTCTCCAAGGGAGCGTCGGCGTGGGTGCACCGGTTCTCCACGCAGTAGACCTCTCTTGGTCCGACCCTGACAAGAAGAAGTTCCTTTCCCCCGGCGCGGAGGGCTCGCTTCCCGCCGACGGGAAGGTCTTCGATGTTTCCGGCTCCAATGTATTCCGCCATTGTCAGGGCTCCGTTCGCTCGATCCTTTCCTTGAGAATCCTCTCCACCGTTTCCCTCGAAGAGGGGGGGATCCGGTCCAGGGAGGCGCGGAAGAATCCGCCCACGTAGAGCCTGAGAGCCTCCCGCCGGGAAAGCCCGCGGCTCTCCAGGTAGAAGATCTCTTCTTCCGGGACGGGCGAGGCCGCCGCGCCGTGGGAACAGCGGACATCGTCGGTAAGGATCTCCAGTTCCGGGATGGTCTCGGACCGGGCCTTCCGGGAGAGGAGAAGGGTGCGGGCCTCCTGGAAGGCCTCCGTATCCGGGCATCCCTCCTCGATCCGGATGAGCCCGGTGTAGACCGCCCGGGATTCGCCCGCCAGGACGGCCCGGATGTCCATGTCCGAACGGGTCCCCCCGGCAAGGTGCCGGTGTTCCGTATGGTGGTCCACGTGGGTCCTGCCTTCTCCCAGGGTGAACCCGGCCAGGTCGCTTCTCGCCCCCTTGCCCGAAAGGAAGGCCCCCAGGTCGGCCTTGAAACAATCTCCCCCCAAAGTGGCGAAGAGGGTGAAAAGCCCGGCTTCCTTTTCCAGGGAGGCTCTCTGGGTGAGGTGCCCGGAAACACCCTTTTCCCAGGTCTGGAAGAGAAACCAGGAGAGAGAAGCGCCTTCCTCGAGGAAGAGTTCGGTGACCGAGACCACTTTTGCTCCCGCCTTCCCCCCCGAGTGTTCCTCCACGACGGTCGCCCTGGAGTCCCGCCCGGCCCGGACGGCGATCCGGGGAAGCCTCGCCCCCCGGCCCGCCGGGACCTGGATCCGGATGGGCTCCTCCAGGACGACCCCGGGAGGGATCTCCAGGAGAAGGCCCGAGTTCCAGAAGGCGCCGTTCAGGGCTTCCATGATGCCCATCTCCGGAGGCACGAGTCCTCCCAGCCGGCTTCGCGTGGGCGGAACATGGGCCAGGGGAAGGACCCGGACGCCTTTCTCCGCTGCCTCGCCCCCCGGGTGGACCAGGGGGGGCCGACATGGAAGAACCCGGAGGAAAGGTTCTGCGCCGGTAGGGAGCCTTTCCTCTTCCGGCTTTGGATTCCTTTCCGGCGGGGCGCCGGGAAGGAGACGTTCGGGGCGGGTATATCTCCACAGGTGGGCCGCGTCGCCTGGAAGGGGCGTGGCCGAGAAGATCTCCAGAGCCCGCCGCCGGAGGGCCCTCACTGCCTGGAGTTCGTCCAGCCGGCAGGCCCCCTCCTCCAGGATTTCCCGGCGGAAGATGTCCTTCACTCCGGGGGCCGCAGCGTTCGTCTCAACCAACGGACCCCTCCATTTCCAGGGCGATGAGCCGGTTCAATTCAACGGCATATTCCATGGGAAGCTCCCTGGTAAAGGGTTCGATGAACCCGTTGACCACCATGAGCCTGGCCTCGTCCTCGTCCAGTCCCCTGCTCTGGAGGTAGAAGAGCTGTTCCTCGGCGAGCTTGGAGACCCGGGCCTCGTGCTCCACCTGGACGTCCCTCTCCTCGACCTCCATGGTTGGATAGGTGTCCGACCGGGCCTGGGGGTCCAGGAGCAGGGCGTCGCACTCCACGTGGGTCCTGCAGCGGCGGGCTCCCTTGTGGATCTTGACCAGGCCCCTGTAGCTGGACCTTCCCCGGCCCTTGGAGATGGACTTGCTCACGATCCGGGAGGTCGTGTCCGGCGCGGCGTGGATCATCTTCGCGCCCGCGTCCTGGTGCTGGCCGTCGCCGGCAAAGGCGATGGAGAGAACCTCCCCGTGGGCGCCGGGCCCCACCAGGTAGACAGAGGGGTATTTCATGGTGAACTTGGATCCCAGGTTCCCGTCCACCCATTCCACCACGGCTCCCTCGTGGGCCACGGCCCTCTTGGTCACAAGGTTGAAAACGTTGGTGGACCAGTTTTGAATGGTGGAATAGCGGATCCGGGCGCCCTTCTTGGCGATCAGCTCCACCACGGCCGAGTGGAGGGAGTCGGTGGAGTAGACGGGGGCGGTGCAGCCCTCGATGTAGTGGACCGAGGAGCCCTCGTCGGCGACGATGAGGGTCCTTTCGAATTGCCCCATGTTCTTGGCGTTGATCCTGAAGTAGGCCTGGAGGGGGATCTCCACGTGAACTCCCGGAGGGACGTATACGAAGGAACCCCCGGACCAGACGGCGCTGTTGAGGGCTGCGAACTTGTTGTCTGTGGGGGGGACGACGGCGGCGAAGTACTCCCGGACCAGGTCGGGGTGTTCCCTGAGCCCGGAGTCCATGTCCAGGAAGACCACGCCCAGCCGGGTGAGTTCCTCCTTGATGGAGTGGTAGACCACCTCCGACTCGTACTGGGCCGACACGCCGGCCAGGAATTTCCGCTCCGCCTCGGGGACGCCGAGCTTGTCGAAGGTCTTCTTGATTTTTTCCGGGACCTCCTCCCAGGATGTCTGCATCCGGTCCTGGGCCCGGACGAAGTAGTGGATGGAGTCGAAGTCCACTTCCCCCATGAGATCCGTGTTTCCCCAGCGGGGCATGGGCCGGGCAAGAAAGTGCTCCAGCGCCTCGAGCCGGAACTCCCGCATCCAGCCCGGTTCCTCCTTGTGCCGGGTGATCATCTCCACCACCTTCCGGTCGAGACCTGGAGGGGCCTTGAAGAGGTATTCTTCGGGATCGGCGAAGCCATACCGCTCCCGGTAGTCCCGGTTGACTTCTTTCAGGCGGTCGTTCTTCATCCGTTCCCTCCCGCCGCCGCGGGGACTCCGATTCCTTCGTAGCCCTTGGCCTCCAGGATCTCCGCAAGCTCCGGGCCCCCGGTCCCGGCGATCCGGCCTTCCACGAAGACATGGATCCTGTCGGGAGATACGTAATCCAGGATCCGCCGGTAGTGGGTCACCAGGAGGAGCCCCCGCTCCCCGTCCTCCATGAAGGTCCGGATCCCCCGGGCCACGACCCTGAGGGCGTCGATGTCCAGGCCGGAGTCGATCTCGTCCAGGAGGGCGAAGCGTGGTTTCAGGAGGAGGAGCTGGAGGATCTCGAGCTTCTTCTTCTCTCCCCCGGAAAAACCCTCGTTCAGGTATCTCCCCGCGAATCCCCGGGGAATTCCCAGGGCTTCCAGGCCCCGGTTCAAATCCTTTCGGAATTCCTTCAAGGGGATTTCCGCCCCCCGGCGGGCCTTGAGGGCGGCCCGCAGGAAGGCGCCCACCGGGACTCCTGGGACCTCCAGGGGATTCTGGAATCCCAGGAAGAGACCCATCCTGGCCCGTTCATGGGGAGGAAGCCCCTCCAGGGGAATGCCGTCCAGGAGAACCCGGCCTTCCAGGGGGTAGCCAGGGTGGCCCGCCAGGGCCTTGGCCAGGGAGGATTTTCCCGAGCCGTTGGGTCCCATGAGGGCATGGGTTTCCCCTGGCAGGATCTCCAGGTCCACGCCCCGGACGATTTCTTTTTCTTCGATGCGGACCCTGACCCCCCGGCAGGAGAACAAGGATGTCTTCTTTCCAGCCACGAATGGCCTCCAATCGGCTTTTCTGAGGTTTTTCCGCCCGGCCTTTCCATGCCCACTCCGGGCGGGCCTCCCCCTGATGGGGCGAGGGCGGGCCTTTTCAAGTCCAAAAAGGTCTTCTTTTCCCCTCCCCGGCGGGGAGGCTTCCCGGGTTCGGGCCGCCCCCCTTCTCTCCCTGCAGGAAAAGA
>JALUZX010000109.1 GCA_027011425.1 Planctomycetota bacterium | reverse complement strand
CGCCCCCCGGGACGAGGAGAAATACCTCTTTCTCCAGGCCCGATACCATTACAGGCGGGGCGAACCCTGGAAGGCTTTCCTTAAGCTGGAGGCCCTGGCTTCCCGGTTTCCCGTCACCAGCTACGCGCCCCAGGCGGCCTGGATGGAGTTCCAGATCGGGAAGTATCTCCTGCACGCCCGCGGAGGTTTTCTGGGGATCTTTTCCCAGAAGTCCTACGGAATCCGGGTCCTCAAGCACCTGGTGATCAACTGGCCCCAGCAGGTGGAGCCGGGCAACCCCAAGAACGTGCTTGCCGACGACGCCGAGGCCCTTCTGGGGGAGGACCTCTGGAAAAACCGGGACTGGGAGGGCGTGGTGGCCCGGTATTCCCAGCTCGTCCAGGACTATCCCGACAGCGAATGGGCGCCCCTGGCCTATTTCCGGATCGCCATGGCCTGGTTCTACCAGGTGGAAGGTCCCCGCTACGACCTGGGCATCATGAAGAGGGCCGAGAGGGAACTCTCCCTCTTCCTGAAGCGAAAGGGCGGAACCCCCAAGCAGAAGGAGACCGCCCGGAAGGCCCTGGCCCGGCTCCACGAGTGGATGGCACAGCGGGCCTACAGGACCGCCCATTACTACATGACCGTGGGCAGCCCCGTGGGGGCCTGGATCTACTTGAAAGAACTGGTAGACCAGTATCCCGGGACCAAGGCGGCCCGGGAGGGGGCGAAGGAACTTCCCCTTTGGGAAAAGAGGGCCCGGCGCTGGAAGGCCCGGCATCCTTTCGAAAAGATCGAGGTGAAAGAGTGAGGGAAGCCCTGATCTTGTCCCTCGCGGCGGCGGCCCTCCTTGTGGGAGGGCCGGGTTGCGCCTACAAGGCGGGGCTGGACCTGGAGACCAAGGGCATCCGCTCCCTGGGGGTGGAGGTCGTGGGAAACGACACCTTCCGCCAGAGAATCGAGATGCCTCTCACCCGCCGCCTCCAGGAGGAAGTGGAATCCCGCGTCCACGTGACCCCCGCCCCTCCCGGCGAGGCCGACGCCGTGCTCCAGGTCCGCATCCGATCGGCCCGGGAACATCCTCTCGCCGAGGGGGCCCACGACGTAGTCTCTGTGGGCAGCCTGGTGATGGTCGTTAGGGCCCGGCTCGTGGATCGAAGGACCGGAGAGGTCCTCCTGAGAGGAGGGGCGGCGGACTGGTCGGAATTCATCATCCCCGTGGGGGAGGATCTGGATTATGCCCTTCGCGTAGCGGCCCGAAAGGTCGCCCGCCGGGTGGTCCTTCTTTTGGACCCGGAAATCGATAAATTGAGAGAAGAGGGCCCCAAGGGGGAAAAGAAGAGCCCCTCCCCCCGGTAAAGGGGCCCGGACGAAACAAGAAATTCACCTTAGACGAAAGCAAGAAAAGGGTTTTATGGCCGACTCTCAGGGTCCAGGCAACTCCGGAAAGGGAGGCAGGAACATCCATAAGCCCAAGGGCTTCAGCGGGTTCTTCCTGCTCGTGGCGTTGATCTCGCTGTTCATCATCCTTTTACTGATGCACACCCAGCCCGACGTCAGCAACTCCCCCTACCTCTTCCTCAAGTATCTCTTCGCCGGAAAGCTGGAGAAGGTCCGGGTCGAGGAGACCCGGGTCCAGGCCCGGGTCAAGACCGGCCCGGCGGGAAAAAGCTCCATTCCCGGGGAGGCGGGAAAGCCGGGCCCCACGGAATTCGAGGTGATCTTCTCCAACCTGGATCCCTCCCTGGAGGAGATGCTCCGGGACGTGAGCGCCTGGTCCGCCCAGGTGGACACCCAGTGGTCCGGCGGGGCCGGCGGGGTCCGGAGTTTCCTCCAGCAGGCCAAGGCCGGGGAAGTCCTGGTTTCCCGGGCCTGGATCCTTCACATCCAGGAAGCATCTTCTTCGGCCAAGTCCGCCGGAGGAGCCCGGGACCAGGTCTACGTCCTGGCTTCCACCCCCAACGGGCAGGTCTACGGCGTTCTCACTCCCGACAAGAATGACCCCAAGGCCGATCTCCTGGCCCTGGAAAAAGTCCTGAAGGCCCAGGGAGCCAAGATCCACAGGCTTCCCATCGCGGACACCTCGGTTTACCAGGTGGTCCAGCCGAACAAGTTCCTCCTGGTCCTTCTGACCACCGTGGGGCCCTGGGTGCTTCTGCTGGGCCTGGTCTGGTTCTTCTTTTTCCGCCAGATGCGGGCCGGACCGGGAGGCGGGGTCCTCTCTTTCGGAAAGTCCCGGGCCACCCTCTACAACAAGGAACACCGCACCAACACCACCTTCGCCGACGTGGCGGGGATCGAGGAGGCCAAGGAGGAGGTGGCCGAGCTGGTGGAGTTCCTCAAGAATCCCCAGCGCTTCCAGCGCCTGGGCGGGCGCATCCCCAAGGGGGTCCTCCTCGTGGGGCCCCCGGGCACGGGAAAGACCCTCCTGGCCAGGGCCATCGCGGGAGAGGCGGAAGTGCCCTTCTTCTCCATCTCGGGCTCGGATTTCGTGGAGATGTTCGTCGGCGTAGGCGCCTCCAGGGTCCGGGACCTCTTCAAGCAGGCCCGGGAGAATTCCCCCTGCCTCATCTTCCTCGACGAGGTGGATGCCGTGGGCCGGAAACGAGGCTCCGGCCTGGGCGGAGGCCACGACGAGAGGGAGCAGACCCTCAACGCCATCCTGGTGGAGATGGACGGCTTCGACACGGACGAGGGCATCATCCTCATCGCCGCCACCAACAGGCCCGACGTGCTGGATCCGGCCTTGCTCAGGCCCGGCCGCTTCGACAGGCAGATCACCATCGACTACCCGGACGTGAAGGGCCGGCTGGAGATCCTCAAGGTCCACGCCCGCAAGATTCAGCTCGCCGGCGACGTGGACCTGGAGGTCATCGCCAAGGCCACCCCCACCTTCTCCGGCGCCGAGCTGGCCGCCCTCATCAACGAAGCTGCCATCCTGGCGAGCGTAAAAGACAAGGACGCCGTCCACATGGAGGACCTGGAGGAAGCCAGGGACCGGATCCGCTGGGGCCGGGAAAAGCGCTCGCGGGCCGTGGAGGAGGAGGACCGCCGCATCACGGCCTACCACGAGGCGGGCCACGCCCTGGCGGCGGTGCTCATGCCGGAGGTGGGTTCCCTCCACAAGGTGACCATCATCCCCCGGGGCATGGCCCTGGGCGCCACGATGTCGCTACCAGAAAAAGACGACTACCACATGGGCCGCAAGAAGCTGAAGTCCATGCTGGTCCACCTGCTCGCGGGCAGGGCCTCGGAGCAGGTCTGCTGCGAGGACATCAGCGCCGGGGCGGAAAACGACATCCGCCGGGCCACCCAGATCGCCCGGCTCATGGTGGCCGAGTGGGGCATGAGCGAAAAGATCGGCCCCGTCTCCTACACCCGCCCCCCGGAGCACAATTTCCTGGGAAGGGATTTCAGCTTCGGCAAGGAACACTCGGAAAACGTGGCCTTCGAGATCGACATGGAGGTCAAGACCCTCCTGGAGGAGGCCCTGCAGAAGGCCCAGGACATCTGCCGCGCCAACAAGGACACCCTGGACCGGATCGCCATGGCTCTCCTCCAGAAGGAGACCCTCTCCGGTTCGGAGGTGAGGGCCATCATCCGGGGAGAGGAACCCGATTCGGTCCCGCCCGAAAAGAGGTGGGGTTACTACGGGGGAGAGGAGAAGGAGAAACGCGGGAACGAACCGGCGGGGGAAAAAACATCTCCCCCCGGCGGGAAGGGAGAGGCGGGACCCGGAGAGGAGACATGACGGAGACATCCCCTCTCCCCCGGGGCGGCATCCGGGTCCTCCAGGACGCTCCCGGACCCAGGGGCCCGAGAGCGACCCTCCTGGTGGAAGATCCTTTGCCCTCCGAGAGGGAGGCCTTGGGCCTGGAAAAAGGGGACCCCTTGATCCTGGATCTCGAGGGAGACCCTCCAGCCCTTCCGCGG
>JALUZX010000108.1 GCA_027011425.1 Planctomycetota bacterium | reverse complement strand
GGCCTGGCCGACGCGGGGAGGCTGAAGGGGGGGAAGTTCGTGCCGAGCAGGTATGCCCGCCTCTTTCTTTCCTATTGCAGGGAAAACCATGTCCCCCTGGATTTCTTCTCCTGGCACCGCTACACGAAGGATCCTTCCGAGTACGCACCCCTGGCCGAGGGGGTCAGGAAGATGCTCGACCAGTACGGGTTCACGAAGACCGAGAGCCACCTGAACGAATGGAACTACCTGCCCCGGGGGGATTGGAGGCCTCTCACCAAGGGCGGGCAGGGATTGCCCCGGCAAAAGTGGCTCGCCGAGATGGGGGGGCCCAGGGGAGCGGCCTTCGACGCCTGGGTCCTCCTGGCCCTCCAGTGGGAGCCCGTGGACATGGCGAATTTTTTCACCGCCGACACCCAGATGCTGGGTCTTTTTACCCCCGACGGCGTCCCCAAGAAGAATTTCTACGCCTTCAAGGCCTTCCGGATGCTCCTGGACACGCCGGAACGGGTGAGGACCCCCCGGCCGGAGAAGGGGAAGGTCGCCCTTTGCGCCGGGCTGGGCGCCGGGGGGAAGAGGGCCGCGATCCTTTTGAGCAACTTCTATCCCGGGTGTGAGCCTCCCGTGCTCGTGATCCGCAACCTTCCCTGGAAGGGGCCCGTCCGGTTCGAGGTGTTCCTGTTGGACGGAAAACACGACCTCGACCCGGTCCGGGGGGGAACCCTGGACGGAGAGGGTCATCTCCCCCTGAAGGAACTCCAGCCCCCCTCTGTGGCGCTGGTCAGGCTGGAAACTTTAAGAAAATAGGGCAACCTTCCGGCACGACCTTCGGGGCCCTTCGGACCCTTACTGCGTCTCCTACGGGTTGATCCTCTCGGCGGGGTGCTCCAGGGGGATTCCGCCGGATTCCTCGATGACGTAGTGGGGGCGTTCTTTGACTTCCTCGAAGACGCGGGCCAGGTATTCGTTGGTGACGCCCTGGGAGAGGAGGATCAGGCCCGAGAAGAAGAGGACGATCACGGCCAGCGAGGTCCAGCCGGGCACGTCCACCCCGTAGAAGATCTTCAAGCAGACGAGCCCTATGGCCAGAAGGAAACTTCCCAGGGCGGCGGCCCCGCCCAAAAAGAAGGCGATCCTCAAGGGAAGGGTGGAAAAGCCCGTGATGCCGCTGGCGGCCAGGTCCAGGAGCATCCCAAGGGAGTAGGTGCTCTCCCCGGCGGCCCGGGCGGGCCTCTCGTATTCCACTCCCGCGTGGCGGAAGCCCGCCCAGACGCGCATGCCCCTCAAGAAGCGGGTCCGCTCGGGCATGGCCCGGAGGACCTGGATGACCTTGCGGTCGTAGAGGCAGAAATCCCCCGTGTCGGGCGGGATGGGGAGGGTCGCCAGCTTGGAAAGGATGCGGTAGAAAGTATGGTAGGCCGCCCGCTTCCAGGCGGGTTCCTTGCGGGCCCGGCGGATTCCGTAGACAACCTGGCATCCCTTCCGCCACTTCTCCAGGAAGGCGGGGATCACCTCGGGCGGGTCCTGGAGGTCGTCGTCCATGACCACCGCCGCCCGGCCCGCCGCCGCGTCCAGGCCGGCCGTGACGGCCGCCTGGTGGCCGAAGTTGCGGGAGAAGGCCATGTATTTCACCCGGTCGTCTTTTTCGCGCAGTTCCCGGAGCACCCTCCTCAGGTCGTCGGGGCTCTTGTCCTCCACGAAGATCAGCTCGAAGGAGGTCCCCTCCTTTTCCAGGACCTTCACCAGCCGGTCGTAGAGTTCGGGCAGGATCTCCGCCGAGTTGTAGACCGGGACCACCACGGAGAGTTCAGGCACGGCCGCCCCTCCGTGGAACCGGGAACATGCCTATCTTTCTTTCTGGAGCCATACTGATTTCAAGTATCGAGTTTCCGGGCAGTGCAAGTGGAGGGGATGGTCCGGGCCGGCCCCGCCGGCGGCAAGCACCCGGGCCAGGCCGGAAAAGCCCTCCACGGCGCTCCGAACGGCCTTGAGGAAGAGTTCGGGGCCTACGGGAGGACTGCAGGAACATGAGAGAAGGAGCCCTCCCCGGGCCAGGACCTTCCAGGCCAGGCGGTTGAGGTCCTGGTATTTCTCCACCGCCGCCGTGACCTGGCCCCTGCCGCGGGCGAAGGCCGGGGGATCCAGGATCACCAGGTCCCACTCCTTCCCCGCCGAGGCGGCTTCCCGGAGGAAGTCGAAGGCGTCTCCTTGCTTGAGGAGCACCTTGACCTGGTTGCGCCGGAAGTTGGCCCGCGCCTGGGGAAGGATCTTCTCGTCCAGGTCCAGGGCCGTCACGGAACGGGCTCCCCCCAGGGCGGAGTGGACGGCGAAGCCCCCGGTGTAACAGCAAAGATCCAGGACCCTCCTGCCCCGGGCGAACCGTCCCGCCTGGAGGCGCTGGTCCCTCTGGTCGCAGAAGAAGCCTGTCTTGTGGCCCTGGCCGGGCCGGACCAGGAAGCGGGCCTTGCCCTCCCGCACTTCCACTTCCAGGTCCCGGGGCGGCGGAGGCGGAGGCTCCAGGCCTTCCACCTTGGCGGCTCTTTGCTCCGTGACCAGCACCATGCCCTTGTTGGGGACGAGTTTCTTCAGCCTCCTGCCCAGGCCGTCCAGGAAGGGCTGCATCCCAAGCAGGCGGACCTCCACGACCAGGATCTTCCCCAGCTTGTCCACCACCAGGCCCGGCAAGCCGTCGCCGTCGCCGTGGACCAGCCTGTAGGCGTCTGTGACCCGGTCCAGGCGGAGGACGTCCCGCCTCAGGCGGACCGCCGCCTCCAGGCGCCGGGAGAGAAGGTCCAGGTCCACCTGCTCGTCCTTGCGCCAGGTGACCATCCTGAGACTGAGGCCCGCCCTGGGGTTGTAGAACCCCTGGCCCAGGTAGCGTCCCTCCTTGTCCTTCACCCGCACCACCGAGCCGGCGGGCACGAGGGTCGTGGGCTTGCGGATCATCTTCCTGGGGAAATGGGGGTGCCGGCCCTCGGCGGCGACCCGCAGTTGCACCACGGGAGGGGGGGAAAGCTTCTTGACCATGGAATTCCTCGAAGAAAAAGGAAAAAACTGGAGGGAGGGTAGTCCCTGGATAGGGTCTTTGAAAGGGTTGGGACCGGGCCTGCCCCGGATCGGACGCCCATTTTTTCCCCTCTGCCGACCTGGAAGCGACCTGGGATGTAGACTTCCCTGGAAGAAGAAAAGGCCCAAGGGAAAGGGGAAGGGACATGGCAAGAACAAGGGGACTCGACCTGGCCGAGGAGAGGCGGAGGACTCTGGACAGGCGCAAGGCCCCCACCCCCATGTTCAGCCGCTACACCATCTTCGGAGGGCGGCGTTGGGGAGGGAGACGGGCGGAGGAGAGATACGGGAACTTCGTGGACCAGCACGGCGCCGCTCTCTTCCTGATCCTTTTGCTCGTGGCCTTCTTCAACATCGTGGACGCCTATTTCACCCTCTTCTTCCTGGGCGAAGGGGCCCGGGAAGTGAACCCTGTGGCCCTCTTCCTCCTGGGGCTCGGCCCCTGGGTGTTCGTCCTGGCGAAGAGTCTGGGAATCGGGCTTTGCCTGGGCTTCTTGTGCCTGGCCAGAAACTTCCGCATGGCCCAGGCGGGGCTCGGCCTGGTCTTCGCCATGTATTTCTCCCTCACCCTCTACCACCTTTTCCTCATGAGCACCCAGCTTCCCGGGCTATAAGATTCACTCCTGTCCCAGGAGGGCTCCCAGGCGGGGAGAGGGCGGCCCCCTCTCCCCGCTGGTTTTTTTTCTCCCATCTCTTGGGAGGAGCGGCCATGCGGGTGTTTCACGTGTTCACGCGCCTCAATGCCGGCGGCCCGGCCCGCCAGGCCCTGGACCTCCTTCCCCTTCTCGGGGAGAAGGGGGTGGAGAGCCTTCTCGCCTTCGGGGCCTGCCCGGCGGGCGAGCCCTCCTGGGAGGAGGAGGCCGCCCGGCGGGCAGGCCCCG
>JALUZX010000107.1 GCA_027011425.1 Planctomycetota bacterium | reverse complement strand
TTCTCTACGCCCTCCCCGGGAGCCCCAGGGCGGTGGAGGAATACATGGCGGAGATCCTGCAGACCATGGAACACTTGCTTCTCATGGCCCGGGGAGTGGGGCATTGAAAAAGGAAAGGTGGTTTGTCTTTTCCGCGATTCTCCTCTTCCTTCCCGCCTGCGGGGGGAGGAAGAAGGGCGAGACCTTGAAGATCCTTACCGCCGGAAGCCTGGCCGTGCCCTTCAAGGAGCTGGCTTCGATCTTCGAGAAGGACCGCCCCGGCCTCCAGGTGGAACTGGAGAGCCACGGCTCCCGGCAATGCGCCCGGATGATCGCCGCCCTGGGCAGGCCCTGCGACCTCTTCGCCTCGGCGGACTACAAGGTCGTGGAAGACCTGCTCGTCCCGGAGAAGGCCCGGTTCAACATCCGCTTCTGCACCAACCAGATGGTCCTGGCCTGGAGGAAGGGCTCGCCCAAGGCCGAGGGGATCGGCCGGTCGAACTGGTTCGACTACCTCCTGAAAAAAGGCGCGATCCTGGGCCGGTCCGACCCGGACAGCGATCCCTGCGGCTACCGGACGGTCATGGTCCTCCAGCTGGCCGAGCGGTTCTACAAGAAGCCCGGGCTTGCCGGGAAGATCCTGGACCGGGCCGGCGACCGGTATATCCGTCCCAAGGAAACGGACCTGCTGGCCCTCCTGGAGGCGGGTGAGATCGACTTCCTCTTCATCTACCGCTCCGTGGCCCTCCAGCACGGCCTGGGATATCTCAGGCTCCCGCCCGAGATCGACCTGGGCGATCCCTCCAAGGCGGCCCTCTACGCGAAGGCCGAGGTGAAGGTGCGGGGGAAGACGCCGGGGAGCCGGATCGTAGTGAAAGGCTCGCCCATCCAGTATTCGGTGACCGTCCCGGAGGGCGCGCCCAACCGGAAGGCCGCCCTGGCCTTTTTGGGCTTCCTCCTCTCTCCCCGGGGCCGGGCGGTGATGGAAAAGAACGGCCAGGCCTGCCTCGTTCCCGCCCTTTGCCGGTCCCTGGAGGCGGTCCCGCCGGAGGTCAGGCCCTTTTGCAAGGAGACCGGGAAGTGAGGGGAATCCCGCGGAACCTCTCTTCCTTCCACCTGCTCTTCACCTTTCTTGGCTCCATCCTGGTGCTCTTCGTCCTGGCCCCCCTGGCTGGGATGTTTCTTGCCACATCCTTGGGCGATCTCGGCCGGGCCGCGGCGGACCGGGCCGTGACGGGGGCCCTCTTCCTCTCCCTTTCGGCGGGGCTCGCGGCGGTTTTGGCCTGCGCCCTTTTCGGGATCCCCCTGGCCTGGATCCTGGCCAGGAAGGAATTCCCCGGGAAGGCCCTTCTTTCGGCCCTGGTGGACCTGCCCATGGTCGTGCCCCATACGGCGGCGGGAATCGCCCTTCTCAGCGTCTTCGGGAGGGAGACGGCGGCGGGCCGCCTCCTGGAATCTCTGGGCCTCGGATTCACCGGGACCTTTCTCGGGATCGCCGCGGCCATGGCCTTCGTCTCCCTGCCCTTCCTGGTCAACGCGGCGAGAGAGGGGTTTTGCGCCGTGCCCGAAAGGCTCGAGAAGGCCGCCCGGAGCCTGGGGGCCTCGCCCTGGCGGGTCTTCTGGACGGTTTCCCTTCCCCTGGCGCGGCGCTCCATCCTGGCGGGGATGATCATGATGTGGGGCCGGGGCATCTCGGAGTTCGGGGCGGTGGTGATCATCGCCTACCACCCCATGACGGCCACGGTGCTCGTGGCCGAGAGGTTCAACGACTACGGCCTGGCCTGGGCCCGCTCGGCGGCGGTCCTCCTGGTGCTTGCCGCCGTGGTCCTCTTCGTTTTCTTGAGGGTGCTTTCGGGCCGGCGGAGGGAGAGCCGTGCTTGAGGTCCGTTCCCTCTGCCTGGAGGCCGGGGATTTCCGCCTCCGGGATCTCGACCTGGCCGTGGGGGAGGGGGAATACTTCGTGCTTCTGGGGCCTTCCGGGTCGGGGAAGAGCCTCTTTCTGGAGGCCCTGGCCGGGCTGAGGCGCCCGGCGGGCGGGCGGATCAGCTGGAAGGACGCCGACGTGACCTGCCTTCCCCCGGAGAAGAGGGGCTTCTCCCTGCTCTACCAGGACTACGCCCTCTTTCCCCATCTTACGGTGGAGGAGAACATCGCCTACGGGCCCCGGTCCAAGGGGAGATCCCGCCGGGAGGCGAGGGAGGCGGCCCGCCGGGCGGCGGAACTCGTGGGCGCCTCCCACTTGCTGGGCCGGAGCCCGGCCAACCTCTCGGGCGGGGAGAAACAAAGGGTGGCCCTGGCCCGGGCCCTGGCCCCGGGGCCGGCCCTGCTTCTCCTGGACGAGCCCCTCTCCGCCCTGGACTGGGGGCAACGCAGGGAGGTCCGGCGGGAACTCAAGTCCCTGCACCGGTCCACGGGCGCGGCCTTCCTGCACGTCACCCACGATCCCGAGGAGGCCCTCTATCTGGCCGACCGGATGGGGGTGATGCTGGAGGGCAGGCTCCGGGGGATCGGCCCGCCGGAGGAACTCTTCAGGAATCCGCCGGACCCGGCGGTGGGGGCCTTTCTCGGGATGCGAAACCTCCTGCCCGCCCGGTTCAGCGGGCCGGGACGTTGCGAGGTGGGGGGCGTGGAGATCGCCGCCGCCTCGGCCAGCGAGGGCCTCAGCCACGTCTGGATCAAGCCCGAGGACGTGCTCCTCTCCCTGGAGCCCTTTCCCTCGAGCGCCCGGAACCAGCTCCGGGGAAGAGTGGCCGACTGGGAGCCCGCCGGGCCGCTTCTGGCCGTCAAAGTCGACCTGGGCGGATTCCCCCTGGCCGCCATGGTGACCCGCAGGTCCTTCCAGGAACTGGGCCTGGAACCGGGCAAGAAAATCTACTGCACCTTCAAGAGTTCCGCCGTCGTCACCGTAAACGGGTAGGGGACGCCCGAGGGACGGCGCATCGCGCCGTCCCGACGGTCGTCCCGGGATGGATCCCAAACCCCCACGCCACTCCTGAGCCGACGTTCGCCCGGGTCGCCTCCGGCTGCTTCTACCTGGTGAGGGAGAAGGACAACTTGGGCTTGTTCAGGACGATTTCCCTGGTCACGCCCCAAGTCCTGAGAATTACCTTCTTACCGTAATGTTCCCCAAGCAGGAGGACATGGTCCCCGGAGAAGGACAAGGTTTCTCCCGTGCCGGGGTAGAAGGCCGTTCCGGTGGCCGGCACCGGAAGGCCCTCGGATGTGAAAAATTCCACTCGGCAGATTTTGGCCGTTCCCAGCATTCCCCGCAGGGCGTTGCACCTGCCGGTCCAGACCTTCGAGGGAGAGGGGCGCCTCGTGTCCAGGAGAGCCATCCATTTCGACCAGCCCGGATCTCCCAGGAACCGGAAGCGGACGACGCCCACCCCCTTCGGGACTCCCCTGAAGACGGCAAGCCTCATCCAACCTCCGTCGAGGGCCTCGGCCCTGTCGAAATGGAGGAGTTTCCGCCAGGTCCCCCTGTCCGCGCAGAAAAGGTCCAACCGGGCCGCCAACTGGTCCCTCACCGCCCTGAACCCTGGAAGCCCGCCCTGGCGGAAATAGCTTTCGTGGACCAGGATCCTCAAGGTCCGTTTTTCATCGACCAGGAAGATATGCTGGGGCCCGGGTTTCTCCAGAGGGAAGAACCGTCCCACGTATCCCTTCTTCCAGGCGCCCAGAAAGGGGATCGGCCTGGGTTTCCGCGACCAGATCTCGAAACGGCCCAGGCCGTCCGCCAGGCCCCAGCAGGAGTCCCCGGGGGAAAGCCAAAGTCCTCCCGCCACAGGGGCGCCGAGACCTTCCCGGCCGGGAGAGATCCAGACCAGGGCGCCGGGGAGGGGCTTGCGTGAGTCCGAATCCAGGACCATGCCCCGGCACAGTCGGACCGCCCTGGAAAGCTTCAGGACGATCCGCCGGCGGGCCGGGGCGGTCCCCTCAAGCCGGACCCTCCCCTTC
>JALUZX010000106.1 GCA_027011425.1 Planctomycetota bacterium | reverse complement strand
CCTTCCCCCGCTGTAGATGAAGGACCTGAGCAGGATGTCCGAGAGAATCACAATGGTCCCGAGCATCACCGCCGCCAGGGTCATGAACTTCACGTCCTGGTTCTTGACGTGCCCGATCTCGTGGCCGATCACCCCCTGGAGTTCGTCCCTGTCGAGCCTGCGCAGAAGCCCCGTGGTGACGGCGACGGCCGATTTCTTCGGGTTCCTCCCCGTGGCGAAGGCGTTGGGGGTAGGATCGTCGATGACGTATACATCGGGCATCTGTCCCAGCCCCGAGGCGATGGTCATCTCCTCCACCACGTTCCAGAGGGCCGGGGCTTCGTACTTGTGGATCTTCCGGGCTCCTGAGACGGCGAGAACCAGCTTGTCCCCCCCGGCGAAGGCGGCCAGGAGCTGAACCACCCAGACCAGGAGAGCCGCCCCGATCCCGAGCAGGAGGGCCGTGGGGTTTCCCCCGCCAAGGTAGGCCCCCAAGGCGGCCCCCACGGCCAGGAGGATGAGCCCCATGATCGAGGCGAGCAGGATGGAGCGCCGCCGGTTCGCTCGGATGGCCTGCCACATGGAGGTTTCCTTTTAGCGAGTTTTCAGAACTTGACCTGGGGGGCTTCCCTCTCGGCCTCGTTCTCCACCTTGAAGAAGGTGGCTTCCTTGAAGTTGAACATCCCGGCGACGACGTTGGAGGGGAACATCTGGATCTTGTTGTTGTACGTCATCACCGAGTCGTTGTAGAACTGCCGGGCGAAGCTGATCTTGTTCTCCGTGGAGGTCAGTTCCTCCTGGAGGGCCAGGAAGTTCTGGTTGGCCTTGAGGTCCGGGTAGCTCTCCACCAGGAGCATCAGCCTCCCCAGCGCCTGGCCAAGCTCGCCCTCGGCCTGGATGCGCTCGTCGATGCCCTTGGCGCCCATGGCCCGGCTCCTGGCCTGGACCACCCTTTCCAGGGTCTCCTTTTCGTGGGAAGCGTAACCCTTGACGGTCTCCACAAGATTGGGGATCAGGTCGTGGCGCCTCTTGAGCTGGACGTCGATCTGGGACCAGGCGTTCTTGACCTGGTTCTTGAGCCGGACCAGGCCGTTGTAGATGGCCACGAACCAGATCACCAGGATCAGGACGATGCCGAGTACCACGAGAAGGACGATGGTGCCGCCGCTCATTGGGATTCTCCTTTTTCGTTCGGTCTATTCTGGATCTCGCTCTTGAGGAGGTCGGAGAAGAAACGGGCCACCGATCCCTGGTGACCCCCTTCGCCGGCGAAGAGGGAGACGGCCCGGTAGATCTCCCCCTGGTCGAACCAGAGGCCGTGCCCCTTGGGGCACTTGTCCAGGAGGACCTCTTCGCCCGAGGCCGAGCGCAGGGGGAATTCCCGGAGTTTCCTGCCGCACCTGGGGCAGCGCCGGGTGGAGGAGGTCCCCTTGCCGGCCTCCTCCAGGGCCCGGTGGAGTTCGGCGGGAGGGACGCCGGCGCGGAAGGCGATCTCCTCCAGTTCCCCCGCGTCCAGCCAGGTGCCTTTGCAGGAGAGGCACCGGTCGATCTCCACCCCTTCGAGTTCGAAGGTCACCATGGAGCGCCGGCAGACGGGACAATCGTTCATGGGAGAAATGGTACCAGATCGAAACGCCCACCCCAAAAGGCTTTGACCGGGGATAGAGAGAGTCCCGGGGGGAACTTCTAGGAGGTGCCCGGAATGGATAGACTGGAAAAACCCTTTCGGGGCGCCCCCTCCCCGGGAACGGCCGGTCTCCCTCCCCCCGGCGCGGAAAGGGCGGCCGGGCATGTCGTATTCCGAAATCGAGCGCGCGCCGGGAGAAAGGAATCTCCTCATGTCGCCCAGCAGGACCGTGCTTTTCCTCCTTCTTCTTGCCGGCGGGGCCGGGGCCCAGCTCTCGGGGACCTACACCATCGGCCCTTCCGGGAACTACAAGACCTTTTCCGCCGCCGCCTCGGACCTGGCGGCCAAGGGTGTGAAGGGGCCCGTCACCTTTCTTGTGCCTCCTTTCAAGTCCACCGAGTCCTTCACCCTGCCCCATGTCCCCGGGGCGTCCAGGACCAACAAGGTCACTTTCAAGAGCATCGTCCCCAGGATGGCCAAGCTCACCGGGGCGGGGGGGCCCACCTTGACCTTCGCCAAGGGGTCTTCCGCCGCTCCCGTCGCCTGGTATGTGATCGACGGATTCGAGTTCACCGGAGGTCCGAGTTACGCGATCGCGGGAAACCGGTACAATTACGATATCGAAATAAAAAATTGTTCCTTTCTGGCCGGCCACACCGGAAGGATGTGGTATGTGGCCGGAAGATCCCGTTGCTCCCGTTGGAAGGTCCATCATAATACGTTCAAGATGATCACAGGGGGGTATGGCCTCTACTTGAGCCAGATTTCCCACTGGGAGATCCATCACAACGCCTTCGACATGAATGGTTGCACGAGAGGTCTCTTTTTCATCAACTTGAACCGTGCGTACAACAAGATCTGGGACAACATCTTTTACGGGAACCTTTCGGGTGGCAGTTCCTACAACGCCGCCCTCCACGTCGCCGCCAGCAACTACGAGAACATGGTGGTCAACAACACATTTCTTTTGAACACCACGGCCAACGCGATCTTCACCCAAGGGTATTCCTCGGGAATCAACCACTTCCACGACAACATCATCATGGTTCTCGGCGGTGGGACCTGCATGCGTGTCTACTACGCATCGAGCGTCCCCAAGTTGAGCCTTTACACGGCGGACAACAATATCTACTGGGCGCCGGGCGGGGCCATCGGTTACTGGAACAAGAAATACACCACCCTCTCCTCCTGGAAAGCCGCCCTGGCCGCCTACAACGCGGCCAAGGACGCCAAGAGCAAGAACGTGGATCCCCTCCTTGTGAAGGCTTCCGCCCCCTACGATCTCCACATCAAGCCGGCCTCCCCTGCCAGGGACGCGGCCCTTTACACGCCGAAATATGTCACCGACGACTACGAGGGGAATCCCCGGGGTACCAGGCCGGACATCGGGGCCTACGAGATCCCATCCGGTTTCCTGGTCTACGGAAAGGCCTGCGCGGGATCCGGTAATTTCGCCCCCCAGATCGGGTCCCAGGGATCGGCCGCAATCGGGTCCACGACCTTCGCCGTCACACTCTCCAAGGCCCTGGGCGGGACGGGCTCGATCCTTTCGATCGGGTCCACCAACAAGGCCTGGGGTTCCGTTCCCCTCCCCTTCGCCCTGGGAGGAGGGTGTTCGATCTACAACAAGATCACCCTGGGGCTTCCCGTCACAGTCTCGGGCACGGGCCCCGGAAACGGAACGGCCAAGGTGAACCTTCCCATCCCCAACAACCCGGTCCTCGCCGGGGGGAAGATCTACTTCCAGTGGCTCGTCGCCGATGCCCAGGCCCCCGATCCCTTCGGGCTCGTCACGACCCGGGGCGGCATCCTGGCGCTTTGAGGAAAACATTGGAATGAACACTCCGGCCCGGAGGCTCGGAATGCAAAAAAAGGAAATACTTCTCTTCCTCTGGGCCGGTTTCTTTGGGGCCCTCCTTTCGGCCGCCTGCGGGAGGAGCGGTAAGAATGGATCTCTTTCGGCTCCCCCCCTTCCGTCCCGTTCCCTTTCCGCGATCCCCTTTCCCGTCTTTCTCCTCCCCTCCGCCAAGGTCCCCCTCGCGGGCCGGGCCTTTTCCCTGGATCCTGCGGCCGGGACGGCCCTTCCAGGCCGGCCTGTCACCTGGAAGGACCTCCGGGTGGACTGCCTCTTCGCCCGCCAGGGTGGAAGTCAATGGTACCTGGAGCCTGGGGCGCCCGTGAAATTCCCCCGGCCCGGGGAGGTCTTGCTGGGGCTTCTCAGCCGACCCGCGGCTGTTTCCGGGGTCCGGGGCAAAGTCGTCTATTGCGCCAAGACTCTCCTCGAGGTTTCCCCTTCTCCGGAGGGGGCTTCCCGGGCGGCCCCCTCCGGAGA
>JALUZX010000105.1 GCA_027011425.1 Planctomycetota bacterium | reverse complement strand
GATTCCCCCGGGTTTCCTCTGGGTCCACTTCCAGTGCCCTCCAGGAAGGCCGGGGGAACGGATCCTTACCTTTTCCGGGGCCCCGGCCTTGTGGAAAGACCTTCTCCGGGACCTGGACCGGGAAACGAGGGAGAGGCAATGAACCTTTTCCGGCCCGCCCCGTTTCTCCTGACTTCGTGTGGTTAGGCCCATGCCCAATGAGGAACAAGACCTTCTCCAGGTGTTCCGGGAGGGGGACCCCGAAGCCTTCGAGAAGATCGTCCTCAAGTACCAGGGTCCCTTGATGGGATTCTTCTTCCGGCTGTGCTGGGACCGTTTCCTGGCGGAGGACCTGACCCAGGAGGTTTTTCTGAGAATGATCAAGGCGGCCCAGAGCTACAAACCCTCGGGGAAGCTGGACTACTTCGTCTTCCGCATCGCCCGCAACCTGTGGATCGACAGGGTCCGGAAGATGGGCCTGCGCCCCAAGCCGGCTTCCCTGGACAAGCCTCTCGCCGAAGACGGAGACACATTAGGCTCTCTGCTCTCCGGGGATTCTCCCGATCCCTCGGCCCTGGCCTCGCTTGGGGAAGAGGCCCGAATTCTCAGGGAAGCCATGAAAGAACTGCCCCGGGGAGCGCGGGAGGTCTTCGAGCTGGCCGTATACCAGAGCTTTCCCTACAAGGATGTGGCCCGGATCCTGGAGATCCCCGTGGGAACCGTGAAGTCCCGGATGTTCCATGCCTTGAAGACCCTCAAGGCCCGACTCGGGCAAAAAGAAGAGAACGAAGAAGGGAAGAGGAAAAAGGCGTGAAGGAAAAGAGACCCATCCAGGACCTTGTGGAGGAACTCTTCCAAGGGGAAGGCGCCCTCCCCCGGCCCCCCCGGGAGGAGATGGAGGGGCTCCTGGAAGCGCTCCAAGCCGTCTCCCGGGTTCCCAACCCCGAGCCTTCCAGCAGGGTCCTGGAGGAAGTGAAGCATTTCCTCCACCACCAGAAGAGGATGCACCAGGCCCACCGCGCGCCTTGGAGGGCCTCGCTCAGCATGGAGACCTTCCGGGCCGCCCTCCGGGAGTCCTGGCTGGTCAAAGGCCTCGCGGCGGCCATTCTGGTCCAGGTCCTGGCCCTTCCCATCCTGGGAGCCATGTCGCTCTGGAGGAACACCGGGAGGGGCGGGAGGACCACCCGCACGGGCGTAGACATCCAGGAGATGATCCAGCGGATCCTGCCCGCCGGGGAAAAGGTCCGGCACGAGGCCGCACCGGGAGCCCTCGGCATCGACATCCAGAATTTTGGGAACGCCGGGACCTCGGGCGAAACGGACCCGGAACGAAGCACTTCCTCCAGGACCCACTACCGGGAATGGTTGGTCCGGGAGAATCAGCTCCGGGAGAAGTGGCTCTTCTTCTCCTCCCGGAGGAGTTCCCGCCCCGGAAAGGGCCTTCCCCCGGGCCCGCGCAGGAGCAGAACCCTGGACACCCGGCTCACGGCCCTTTCCCGGGAGATCGCCGCCCACCTCCGGGAAGAACGGAATCCCCTGGACCTGGCCCTGGGGCTTCGGGCCCTCTTCCTGGCGGGAAACACTGAAGTGGACGGACCTTTCGCCCAGGCCGTGCGAAAAGCCTTTCCCCGCCTCCTGAAGGCCTGGAAGAAGGCCGGCCCCGCGGCCCGAATCGAGATCGCCGCTTTGCTTGGAGAGATGGAGATTCTCGACGGGGGAGACAGAAGGGCGGAGGTCAGGCGGGTCTTCCGCTGGCTCGTGGAAACTCTTTCCCAGGGGGACGGCTTCACCAGCCTTCCCTCCTGGGCCCTTGCCGACGCGGCGGTCCTCCTCGAGTGGGCCCCGATTCTCGTGAACCGCAATCTCTCCGAGGCGAGGGAGCGGGTGAGGAAGGAACTCATGAGAAGGATGAGGGAGGGCGGGCCGGAAAAGGCCCAAGCCGCGGCCGCTCTCCTCCGTGCCTTCCCGGATTCCGCTCCCGAGGAGGTTCTCCTCGCCGGGACGGGTCTTCCAGGAAAGGGAAAGCTGGAGCTTGCCATGGAGGATCCCTTCCTTCTCCTCCAGGTCTCCTGGGCCCCCGCCGGGTCTTCCCTGGAACGGAAGCGCCTTCTGAGGAAGATGGAAGAAGCCGTCCTTCAAGAGGTGCCCGCGGCGGGGTTCAGGGAAAAGGCTCTTCGCCTTCTTACTCTCGGAGCCTGCTACGCCCCCCGAAACCGCTGAAAGGGCGAGATGGTTTGAACCATTTCCACCGGGGGCCTATCCTTGACCATCCTTTTCCGGGGGGCGGCCGGAAGGACGGCAGAGCCCTCTGGAACCTGTAAACGGTTTCGAACCACGGAGGGCGCCCATGTCGTCCAGGTTGATCTCTTCGGCCCTTGCCTTGGCCGGGATCCTGGTCCTCTTCCCCCTTCCTTCTTCCGCCCAGGGGAAACAAGCCTCCGAGGGGGTGGAAAAATCCTGGTTTCCCCCCGCCCCGGGGGAGGAGAAAGACCCCATCCTCCATCCCTCTGGGCGCAAGATGGAACTGACCCTGGAGGAATGCCTCGCCAAGGCCCTCAAGGACAACATCTACCTGGGAGTGGACAAGCTCAACCCGCCCATGGCCCGGGCCGAGATCACCGCCGCCTCGGGATTCTTCGACCCGGCCTTCTACCTCTCGCCCCTCTACCAGGAGGCCCAGACCGCCCCGAGAACGGTCATCCGCCCCTCCATGCGGTCCAAGAGCTACGGGTTCCGGACGGGCTTCAAGGGGAAGGTCCTCACCGGGGCCGTCTACGATCTCTCCTTCGATTACCGCTACAACCGGTATGAATCGCCGACGCCCACGCCCACGGGATTCGGCGTGTCCTTCTTCTCTCAGTGGAGCGCGGGGCTGGGCCTCAGGATTTCCCAGCCCCTCCTCCGGGGGGCGTGGGTTCCCGTCAACCGCACGGAGATCACCCGGGCGGAAATCGGGGCGAAGGCAGCGGAGGAAACCCATGAAGACCTGGTCCAGCAGACCCTCCTGCGCGTCACCGAGGCCTACTGGGGCCTGGTCTTCGCCCGGGAGAACTACCGGGTCCGCAAGATCAGCCTGGCCCTGGCCAAGGAACAGCTCTCCATCACCAACAACCGGATCAAGGCCGCCCTCGCCCCCGAGGTGGCCCGCGTGGCGGACCAGGCGGACATCGCGAAGAGGGAAGAGGACCTTATCCAGGCGGAAAATCAGGTGCTCGCCGCCGAAGACGCCTTGAAGCTCCTGGTCTTTCCCTTCCGGGACAACCGGGACTGGAGACTCCGTCTCGTCCCCACGTCCCCCCTGGAGGAGGGCCTGGACTTTCCCATCCCCCGGCCCGAGGAGGCGGCCGCTGTGGCCATGAAGCGCAGGCGCGACCTGGAGGCCGCCCGCCTCCGGGTGGAGGATGCCAAAACGGTTCTCCGTAAGGCAAAATCCGAATACCTGCCCCAGTTGAACGTCGTGGGGAGCTACTACGTGGAGGACGTGGATCCCCACACGGAATACCTCTGGGGACACATGCGGGAGAGTAAGTATCCCGCTTGGGCCCTGGGGCTGGAATTCTCCATTCCTCTCGGGAACCGCTTCGCCAAGGGTTTCCTCAGGAAGGCCGAGTTGGGCCTGGAGAAGGCCCGGAAGGCCCTACGCCTCAAGGAAGTCGGCATCTGGAAGGAGATCCGCGATGCCGTGCGGAACCTGGGAAGCCTGCGCAAGGAGATCGAGGCCGCCCGGGAGAGCGTCCGCCTGGCCCGGACCAACCTCCGGGTGGAAGAAGAGAAGTACAAGGCAGGCAAGAGCATCATCTTCGAGGTCCAAAGGCGCAACGAGGCCCTGGCCGCGGCCCGCACCCGCCTGGCCCGGGCCATCGTCCAGTTCAAGACCGGCCTGGCCCGGCTGAAGCGCGCCATGGGGCTCCTTCCCCGGGAAGAGACCCCGGCAGAGACAAAAAAATGAAAAAAGAAGAA
>JALUZX010000104.1 GCA_027011425.1 Planctomycetota bacterium | reverse complement strand
GGCTATGCGCCCCCATGGGGGCGCATAGCCACTTGTAGAAGCTGGTTCCGTAGAAGTCGCAGCCGATCTCCCCCACCGGGGGCCCCACGTGGGCGAAGGAGTGGGCCCCGTCCACCACCGACAGGATCCCCAGCTCCCGGGCGAGGCGGCAGATCTCGCGGACGGGCATGATCTGCCCGTTGGGAAAGGTCATGTGGCTCACCAGCACCATCCTGACCTTGGGCCCCACGGACTTGCGGAAGGACTCCACGATCTCGGCCGGGTCCTTGGGGGGCAGGGGAACGCGGAAGCGGACCAGTTCCACCCCCCGGCGGGCCGAGAGCTGGCGAAGGGCCTGGACCATCCCGGGGTATTCCAGGCTGGAGGCGAGCACCTGGTCCCCCGGTTTCAGGTCCGTGCCGTAGAAGACCAGGCACATGGCCTCGGTGGTATTGCGCACCAGCGCCACCTGGGAAGGATCCGTGCCCGCCAGGCGGGCCACCTTGCGCCGGACCTCCTCGCGGTTCTTGTTCATCCGGTGCATGAAGTAGTGGTAGCGGGCCAGGGCGGCGAAGGACCGCCGCTTCCGGAGGGTCTCGCTCACCACCCGGGGCGGGTTGGAATATCCGCCGCTGTTGAGGTTTACGATGGAGCGGTCCACGTCGAAGGCCAGGCGGATGGAGGTCCAGAAGTCCTCGTCCCCCGCCGTGGAGAAAGGATCCGCCCCGGCCGGAAGACCCGCTGTCCTCTCCCGCGCCAGGGCCGCCGCCCCGGGAAGGAGCATGGCTCCCGCAGCCCCGCCGAGGGCGCCCAGAAACTCCCGCCTGTCCATTTCCGTCCCTCCCTTGTCCTCCACGCCCGGGGGGGAAGGGCGGTTACTCTCCGCCGCCCGCTCCCCCCGGCTCCGCCTCCGCCCCCGGGGCGCTCTCTCCGGCGGGGCCGGCCTCCTCTCCCGGTGTCCCGCCGGCCTCGGTCCCTTCGGCGGCCTCCGCCGTCTCCGGCACGGGGATTTCCTCCTCGACGATCTCGATCCCGAGAATCTTTACCGGTTCCACCGGCTTGGACCGCTCCGAGCCGTTGCGCCTCACCGGCGCCTGGGCGATGGCGTCGAGCACGTCGAACCCTTCCAAGAGCTTTCCAAAAGCCGTATAGGATCCGTCCAGGTGGACGGCGTGGGCGGCGTGGACCACGAAGAACTGGCACCCGGCCGAATCGGGGTGCGGGCCGCGGGCCATGGAGATCACCCCCTTTTCGTGGGGGATGTCGTTGAACTCCGCCGGGATGGTGTATCCAGGGTTGCCCGTTCCGTCCCCCTTGGGGCATCCCCCCTGGATCATGAAACCCCGGATCACCCGGTGGAAATTGAGCCCGTCGTAAAAACCCGTCCGCGAGAGTTGGACGAAATTGGCCACCGTCTTGGGGGCCCGGTCCGGGTAGAGCACGAAGACCATGAGCCCTTTTTCGGTGTTCATCCTGGCCGTGAGCCGCCTGCCGGGGCCGGGTTCGATTGTTTGGTCCGTCACTTCGGCAGCCTCCTCTTTCAATCCTCGGGGTAGACGATCCGGGCCTTCAGGAGCGCCACCGGCTTCTTGGGGGTGGTTCCCGAGGGCCCGCCCGTGGGAACGGACCCTATCCGCTCCAGGGTATCGTCGCCCGAGACCAGTCTTCCAAAAACAGTAAATTTGCAATTGAGGGAAACCTGCTCCGACTGGGCCAGGACGATGAAGAACTGGCTTCCCGCCGAGGCGGGGTCCCGCATGTCCCTGGCCATGGAAAGGGCGCCGTGCACGTGGGGAAGGCAGGAGAATTCCGGCTCCAGCCTCCAGGGAGGGCCGCCCTTTCCGTCGTTGGAGGGGTCGTCGTCCTTGGTGTTGGGATCGCCGCCCTGGACGATGTAGTCCTTGATCACCCTGTGGAAGAGGGTCCCGTCGTAGAACCCCGCCCGGACCAGGCGCAGGAAGTTCTTGACGTGGTCAGGGGCCTTGTCGGGCTCGAAGGCGAACTCCATCTCGCCGAGGCTCGTCTTGAACCGGACCCGGGCGGTCCGGATGTCTTCGTCCATGTAGTAGAAGGTCCTGGGCCGGGTTTCCAGGGCGGGGGACTTCCAGCGGATCTCGGCGGCGGGAAGGTCCAGGGGCCCGGCCTTTTCGGGGAGCCGGAACCATTCGGCCGGAACGGCGAGCCGGCGGACAAGCCTGGTTCCAGGGGCGAGCCGAATTCTTTCGGTCCCCGGAATGGGCTTGACCGGCCCGAACATGCCGCAATGGAGGGCGTTCCCGGCTGTGAACGCGGGATCCACCCGGGCCGGGGCTGGCCCGGGAACCCGGAGAACCATAAGGAGCGCCTCCCCGCGGGTGAGAATGGGCGACCAGGTGCAATGGGCGGGCCTGAGTTCCACCGTCAAGGCCGGCGCCCCGCCGGGAGCGGAAGGGGAAAAGGAAAAGAGAGCAGCCCCGGCCAGGAGAGGAAAGAGGAGCAAGCCCAGGGCGTGGTGGTTCGAAAGCCCCCTCAAGTCCGGTCCCCTCCTTTCCTCCTGGCTCCCGCAGGTTTACGGGAAGGCGTCTTGATCTCCTCGATCGCGGGCATGGAGAAGATGTCCCCGCCGGAGAGGGGAAACCGGAAGAAGGCCGCCGCCAGGCCCAAGCCCCCGCAGGTGGAGATGGTCACCAGGCCCTTGCGGCATTCCCGGCGGGCCATCTCATGCACCAGGGAGACCACCATCCGGGCCCCCGTGGCTCCCATAGGGTGGCCAAGGGCCAGGTCGCCCCCGAGGACGTTGACTTTGTGCCGGTCCAGGCCGAGCTGGTCCACGCAAAGGAGGGCGTCCACGGCGAAGGTCTCCCCCACCTCCACCAGGTCCAGGGAAGAGGGCGGAACCCCCGAGGATTCCAAAACCCTCCGGGCCGCCGAGACGGCGGCCAGGGCGGAAAAACGGGGATCCTCCCCCGAAGCGCGGCCCAGGCCGACTTGGGCGAGAGGCTTGAAGCCCCGGCGCAGGGCTTCCTCCTTGCTCATCAGAAGCACCGCCGCGGCCCCGTCGGCGAGAGGCGCCACGGAAGGCCCGGGAACGAGCCCTCCGTTGGGACGGAAGGGGAAACCCGGCGGCGGGTCGGGCGGAGTGAGGAGATATTCGTCGGACCGGAGGGTTCGGGAGATCTCCTTGCCCGAGCGGACATGGACCGGGGCGATCTGGGCGTCCAGGGATCCCTGGACCCGGGCCGTGCGGGCCCTCTCCCGGGAGAGGCGGGCGAACTCCAGCATGGCGCCCGTGGAGACGTGGAACCGGGCCGCCAGGTGCTCCGCCGCCATGCCGCAGGGCTCCTGGAGAAGGGAACACCAGAGACCTCCCGGGCCATACTGGGCTTCCATGCCTTTTTCCGCCAGGCGCGGGACGGAGGAAGCACAGTCCACCCCTCCCGCCAGGGCCACTTCCACCTCCCCGGAAAGGACAGCCCTGGCGGCGACCAGGATGGCCTGGAGCCCCGAGGCGGCCCCAAGAGTAACGGTGAAGGCCGGCGCCTCCACAGGTATGCCCGCCCGGTAGGCTACGATGCCCGCCACGTTGCCCTGCTCCGGGTCGGGCCGGGCCTGCCCGAACCAGACCTGCTCCACCACCGAGGGCTTGAGCCCGGCGTGGCGGAGAAGGGCCTGAACGATCTCCACGCCGAGCACCACCGGCCCGCCGCCTGCGAAGGCGCCGTGCAGGGCCCCCATGGGACTGCGCAGGGCGTGGGTGATGACGACCTTTCGGGTGTTCATGGGCATTCCTCGGACCGGAGGCCTCTTCCGGGGGGAAATCATAGCAGGGGGGGCGGCCCGAGGCGTAGGCCGTAATGCAGGGCCCTCCCAATGCCGCTTCTAACGTCGTGCCCACCCAACTTCGTGAAGAGCACGCCGGAGGGGCAGAGCGTAGCGACGCCCCGAACGTCGTGCCCACCCTCATCCCGTGAAGAGCACGCCGG
>JALUZX010000103.1 GCA_027011425.1 Planctomycetota bacterium | reverse complement strand
CTCCCCAACCCTACCCTCCCCAGGACCCGGCGCAATTCCTCCAGGCCGAAGGACCCGCCCCTTCCGGAGGCCAGGGTGAGCACCCTCTCCAGGATGCTTTCGGCGTCCCGCATCCCCCCGCGGACGGAGGAGGCGATCTCGGAAAGCACCTCCGCCGGGATCTCTTTTTTCTCGGCCTTGCAGATCTGCCCGAGCCGGGCGGCGATCTCCTTGGGCCCGATCCGATGGAAGGTCAGAACCTGGCAGCGGGACCGGATGGTTTCCGGGACCTTGTGGGGCTCCGTGGTGGCAAGGATGAAGATTACATGGGGAGGGGGCTCCTCCAGAGTCTTCAACAGGGCGTTGAAGGCCTCCCGGGTGAGCATGTGGACCTCGTCGATGATGAAGACCTTGTAGCTTCCCCGGAGGGGTTTGTAGGAGACCCTTTCGCGGAGGTCCCGGACGTTTTCGATGCGCCTGTTGGAGGCGCCGTCGATCTCTTCTACGTCCGGGTCCCGCCCTGCCAGGAAATCCTTGCAGACCTGACAGACCCCGCAGGGCTCCGGGGTGGGGCCTTTTTCGCAGTTCAGGGCCCGGGCCAGGATCCGGGCCGTGGTGGTCTTTCCCACGCCTCTTGGGCCTGCGAAGAGCCAGGCGTGAGCGATCCTCCCCGACTTGAGTCCCTGAACGAGGGTTCCCGTCACGCCTTCCTGGCCCACCACCTCCTCGAAGGTCTTGGGCCGGAACCTCCTGGCCAGCACCTGATAGGTCATGGATCCCCGCCTGATGAGAAAAAAGAGGTCGTGCGCCGCGCTTCGAACCCTCCCGGAAAAAGGAAACCAGCGTCCCGGGCTCCAGCCAGGCGCCCCCACTGCACATGGGACCGCATGCTTATGGCTGCTCCCGTCAAGGCCTGACCAGGTTCGCACCGCCCCATTGCATGGGACCCGGCTTTCAACGTCCGGTCCAAAGGCATCCTCCGGCCGGGAAGAGCCCTCGGCGCGGCATCACCCCCGCATGAAGCGGATTTCGGGTTCAGGGCACCGCTACCGCCCCGGCTGCACGACCATGTTTTCAATTCCTTCCCCCTTCCTCAGGGGGAAAAGGCCCGGAGCCCCATTCAAGGACCCCGGGCCAGTCTGGCGGAGAGGGGGGGATTCGAACCCCCGAGGCAGTTTCCCGCCCACACGCTTTCCAAGCGTGCTCCTTAAGCCACTCGGACACCTCTCCACACAAGGCAACAACGAGAACGGCTTCCAAAGCCCATCAAAAAGCCGGGAAATCTCAATCTTTCCCGGGTTTTATTTTTTCTGGCGGAGAGGGAGGGATTCGAACCCCCGGTCGGGTTACCCCGACAGCGGTTTTCGAGACCGCCCCGTTCAGCCGCTCCGGCACCTCTCCGATCGGAAGGGTATCTTGCCAGATCAACGCCTTCCACGGAAGAAGGCTTTGAGGAGAGTGGCGGCTTCCTCCCCCAGGGGCCCCTGCTCCACTTGGAGGACGTGGTTGAGCCCAGGCGTGGCGGGCACATCCAGGAGGGAGCCGCAGCCCCCGAACTTGGGATCCCGGGCGGCGAAGACCACCCGATCCAGGCGGGCCAGGACGCAGGCCCCGGCGCACATGAAGCAAGGCTCCAAGGTGACGAAGAGTTCGCAGCCTGTGAGCCTGGGATCGTCCAGGGCGGCCGCCGCCTGGGTCAAGGCCAGGATCTCTGCGTGGGCCGTGGGATCCCTCAGGCGCTCCACCTGGTTGTGGGCCTTCCCGAGCAGATTCTCCCCCCGGACCACCACGCAGCCCACGGGGACCTCGTCCTCTTCCAGAGCCCGCTCGGCTTCCCTGAGCGCCAGGGCCATCCAGCGCCGGTCACGTTCCTTCCCGCCGGCCTGGGGCCGGGGAGGTTCCTCTCTTCCGGCCCTGAGGGGGTTGTCCCTCTCCTTCCAGGGGCCTTCATTCTTCAATTTTTGTAGGAACCTCTTTCCCGGCCATCCGCTCCACCATCTGGGCAATCTTCTCGTGGGCCTTCATGGCCCGCCATCCGACGACCATCCAGAAGATCATGATTCCCAGGTTGACCAGGAGGGTCAAACCGCCCAAGTCCCTCACGGTCTCCACACTTCGACCAGGATTGAAACTGAACTCCATTTCAAGCCTCCATGTTCACGGCCTTTTCGGGGAAAAAGGGCTGCACCGCCTCACCGACACCAGGTTCTTGATTCTAACCCTCCTTCCTTCCTTTGGTTCAGGATGGATCGAGGGCATCCCATCCTTACAATGCCGCCTTCGGGGAAGGCGGCTGGGCGGGGAAACCGAGAAGACAGGACGGCCCATCCCATGGCGGAAAAAAGAGACTTCCTTTGCGTGGACGACTTCTCCCGGCAGGAGATCGAGAATCTCCTCGAGCTGGCCGTGAAGATGCGGAAGGGCAAGCCCCAGCCCCTCCTGGCTGGGAAGACCCTTGGAATGCTCTTCTTCAATCCCAGCCTCCGGACCCGGACCTCTTTCGAAGTGGCCATGTATCAGCTCGGCGGCCACTGCCTGGACATCTCGGCCCGCTCCGATCTCTACGAGCTGGAACCCGAGGAGGGAACCGTCATGGACGGCTCGGCGGCGGAGCACCTCAAGGACGCCGCCCAGGTCCTCTCCCGTTACCTGGACGGCCTTGCCGTCCGGTGCCTTCCCGAGCGGAGGGACTACCAAAAAGAAAGGACCGACCCTGTCATCCGGGGCTACGCCCGTTACGCCTCCCGGCCGGTGATCAACATGGAATCCTGCATGGGCCACCCCTGCCAGGCCGTGGCGGACCTTCTCACCATGCGGGACAAGGCCCTTTCCCTGGAGGGGCGCCGCCTCACTCTCACCTGGGTGAACCACCCTGAGCCCCAGTCCATGGCCGTCCCCAACAGCGTGCTTCTCGCCGCCGCCCTCTTCGGGATGAAGGTCACCCTGGCCCATCCCATGGGCTACGAGCTGGATCCGGAGATCATGGAGAAGGCCGGGAAATACGCCGCCGAATCCGGGGGCAAGCTGGACGTGGTCCACGATATCCAGGATGCCGTAAAAGGTGCGGAATTCGTGTATGCCAAGTCCTGGGGCTCCATCAAGCTCTGGGAGGACAAGGAGAGGGAGCGGCTGATGAGCCGTTCCCACCAGGAATGGATCGTGGACAGGGCCGCCATGGACCGCACCGACCGGGCCTGGTTCATGCACCCTCTCCCGGTGCGCCGAAACGTGGCCGTCACCGACGACGTTCTCGACGGAGACCGGTCCATCGTTTACGACCAAGCGGAAAACAGGCTCCACCTCCAGAAGGCCCTGCTGGTCACCCTTCTGGCTTGAGGGCGGGCGCTGTCCCCCTCTGCTTGATCCATCCTTCCTTCCGGTACCAAGCCAGGGTCCGCCGGAACCCCTCTTCGTGGGTAAGGGCCGGACTCCAACCCAGTTCCTCCCGGATCCGGGAAGAATCGCAGGCCCACCCGGGCTGGACCATCTCCCTGGCCTTGTCGGGGGAGAGAATCCCCGGTTTTCCCCGGATCCAGGCCCAGAGCCAGGCGGCCCGGCAGGTGAAGGCCACGGCAAAGCCCGGAACAGGCTGAATCCTGGGAATCTTCCCCTGAACCCGCCCGGCGAGTTCCACCATCTCCCTCCCAGAGAGATCGGGAGGGGACGAGACGAAATAGACCTTGCGATGGGCCTGGGGCGCCTCGGCCGCCAGGAGGACGGCCCGGACCAGGTCCTCCACGTGGACCAGGGAACAGACCTGGCCGGGCAGGGCCAGGGGAACCCGCCTCCGCCGGGCCGCCTTGAAGACCAGGAAGAAATCCCGGTCCCCCGGTCCATACACGATGGGAGGACGGAGAACCGTCCAGGAGTGGGGTTCGGGAAGAGATGTCACGGCCTGCTCCCCGGCGAGTTTGGACCTCCCGTAGAGGGAGACCGGGGAGGGCTCGTCCTCTTCGGTCCTTGGGGCGCCGGCCCGGGTAGGACCTGCCGCGGCCAGGGAGGAGAGGGCCAGGAACCTCCCCTTTCCCTGGAGGGAGAAAGCCCGGGCAAGGTTGAGAGAGGCCTGCACATTGCCCGCCCAGTATTCCTGTTTTCGCAAGGCCTTGGTCACCCCCGCCAGGTGGAAGACCCGGTCCACCCCCGCCAGGGCCCGGAAGGCGACCTCCGGCCGGACCAGGTCCCCCTGGACCAGCTCGGCGCCCGCCTCCGCCAGGGGACGCCCCTTTTCAAGGGAACGAACCAGGCAGCGGACCTTCTTCCCTTGTTCCAGGAGCTTCCTGGCAAGGATGCCGCCGATGAAACCCGTGGCCCCAGTGACCAGATCCATGGTTCGTTCCCTCCTCGACCTCCCGGGGGGAATCTCTGGTTGCGCCCCGGCCGCCTTCCCTCTACCTTACCCGGGCTCCGCCTTCTTCACCCGGCGGGACTTTCCCGGGGGAACTTTTCCAGGAAGAAGGAGGCGCGACGCGGAAAGGCCGGAGTTTAGAAACCGTGGATCTCTTCGCCAAGTGCAATCGTTTCACCCGGGCCCGGGAATACGCAAAGCTCGGTCTCTATCCCTATTTCCGGGTCATCGAGGAAAGCGAGGGAACGGAGGTGGTGATCGAGGGCAAGCGGATGCTCATGATCGGCTCCAACAATTACCTCGGCCTCACCCACCATCCATACGTTCTGGAAAAAGCCCGCAAGGCCCTGGAAGACTTCGGCAGCGGTTGCACGGGCTCCCGGTTTCTGAACGGCACCCTCTCCCTCCACGTGGAACTGGAAGAAAAGCTGGCCCGCTTCTTCGACAGGGAGGCGGCCCTGACCTTCTCCACCGGGTTCCAGACCAATCTGGGAACCATCGCCGCCATCACCAGCAAGCACGACGTGATCTTCTGCGACAGGGAGAATCACGCCTCCATCATCGACGGAACCCGCCTCTCCTTTGCGGATGTGCGAAAGTTCAAGCACAGCGACATAGATGACCTGGAAAGGCTCCTCTCCCTCTCCCGGGACGACGACGTTGGAAGACTCATCGTCCTGGACGGGGTCTTCTCCATGCTGGGGGATATCGCCCCCTTGGAGGAGATCACCCGCCTTGCCGAGGAATACAACGCGCGGGTCCTGGTGGACGAGGCCCACGCCGTGGGAGTCCTGGGGGCCCACGGACGGGGAGCTACCGAGCATTGCGGCGTGGAGGACCAGGTGGACCTGGTGCTTGGGACCTTCTCCAAGTCGCTGGCATCCATCGGGGGATTCCTGGCGGGGCCCGAGGAGGTCATCCACTACATCAAGCACTTCTCCAGGCCCTTGATCTTTTCCGCCTCCATCCCACCGGCGAGTGTGGCCACGGTCATCGCAGCCCTGGAGGTCCTGGAGGCGGAACCGGAGAGGCGGAAGACCCTCTGGGAGAACACCGAAAGGGTCCGCCGGGGCCTTACGGACCTGGGCTTCAACCTGGGCCCGAGCCAGACGCCGATCATCCCCGTGATCATCGGGGACCAGGAACTCACCTTCCGGTTCTGGAGGATGCTCACCGAAGAGGGCATCTTCGCCAATCCCGTCACATCGCCGGCCGTCCCGCCCGGCATGGACTTGATCCGCACCAGTTACATGGCCACCCACACCCCGGCCCAGATCGACCGGGTCGTGGAGACCTTCGAAAAAGTCGGCAAGAAACTCCGCCTCGTGGCTTAGGGGGATCCCCCCGGCAGGTCCGCCCCTCAGGGGGATCGCGGGTCCCCGCGAGGGGGCCCGGCGGGGCTTCCCGGAAAGTTTGTCCCGCGAGCACTCAGGAAAAAGGGCGACAGGGAGAAAGGATGAGCAAGGAAAGACCCGGTTTCGTTCATCTTCACGTCCACTCCCACTACTCCCTCCTGGACGGGGCTTCCACGGTGGACGCCCTTCTTTCCAAGACCGCCGAATACGAACAGGATGCCATCGCCCTTACGGACCATGGAAACCTCTACGGTGCGGTGGAGTTCCACGACCATGCCCGAAAGATGGGGATCCGGCCCATCCTGGGCATGGAGGCCTACCTGGCCGTCAGGTCCATGAAGCTCAAGACCGACAAGGAAAGGAACCCCACCACCCACCTGACCCTGCTTGCTGAAAACGAGGAAGGCTGGCGCAACCTGATCAAGCTTGCCTCATTGGCCAACCTTGAGGGCTTCTACCGGAAGCCCAGGATCGACAAGGAGGTCCTGGCCCGCCATTCCAAGGGCCTCATCGCCCTCTCGGGCTGCCTCTCGGGGGAGCTGAACAGGCTTCTGGCCAGAGGAGAAGAGAAAAAGGCCCTCCAGGTCGCCGGCGAATACAGGGACCTCCTGGGGAAGGACAATTTCTTCCTGGAGATCATGCGCATCGGCATGCCCCGCCAGGAGGACCTGAACGAAGGACTCGCCCGGATCGCCCGGGAGTTGTCCCTGGGACTTGTGGCCACCAACGACGTCCACTACCTGGGAAAAGAGGACTGGCAGGTCCAGGACGTGCTGCTGGCCATCCACACGGGAGCCCTCCTTACGGACCAGGACCGGTTCCGGGTGCACACCCGGGAGATCTACCTCAAGTCTCCCGAGGAGATGACCCTCCTCTTCCGGGACGTTCCCGAGGCCCTGGAGAACACCCGGGCCATCGCAGGAAGGTGCGACGTGGAGATCCCCAGGGGCGTCTACCACCTGCCCGTCTTCAAGACGGAAGACGGGACCCCACCCGAGGAATTCTTCCTCCGCCTGTGCGAGAAGGGCTTGAAGGAACGCTACGGGGACCCACCTCCCAGGGAGGCCCGGGAGCGGTTGGAGAAGGAGACCAAGGTGGTCCTCCAGATGGGCTTCGCCTCGTACTTCCTGATCGTATGGGATTTCATCCAATACGCCCGCAAGAATGGAATCCCTGTGGGGCCCGGAAGGGGATCGGCTGCGGGCTCCATCGTGGCCTACGTCCTGCACATCACCGACGTGGATCCCCTGCGCTACAACCTCCTCTTCGAACGTTTCCTAAACGCTGAGAGGATCTCCATGCCCGACATCGACGTGGACATCTGCCGGGAAGGGCGCCAGCAGGTCATCGAATACGTGAGGGAGCGTTACGGGCGGGAATCGGTCAGCCAGATCATCACCTTCACCACCATGGCGGCCCGCCGGGCCATCCGGGACGTGGGAAGGGTCCTGGACGTTCCCCTTGCCGAGGTGGACAAGATCAGCAAGAAGGTCACGGAAGGAACCCTCAAGCAGTCCCTGGAGAAGGACCAGGAATTGGCGGCCTTGCGAAACGTGGACGAGGACCACCGGAGGCTCTTCGAATACGCCCTGAAAATCGAGGGCCTCGCCCGGGACCCTTCGACCCACGCGGCGGGAGTGGTCATCGCCGACAAGCCTCTCCTGGAATACGCGCCGCTTGCCAGGCCCCAGGGCGAAGTGGTCACCCAGTGGCAGATGACCCAGGTGGAGCGGATCGGACTGCTCAAGATGGATCTGCTGGGCCTGAAGAACCTGACCATCCTGGACAAGGCGGTCCGCCTGGTGAAGGAGAACCGGGGCGTGGAGATCGACCTGGACCACCTTCCTCTGGACTGCCCGAAAACGTTCGATCTTCTCCGGCGGGCCGACACGGCGGGCATCTTTCAGCTCGAGTCCAAAGGGATGCGGGACCTCCTGGTCAGACTCCAACCCACCAAGTTCGAGGACATCATCGCCCTCAACGCCTTGCACAGGCCGGGCCCCATGGAATCGGGCATGGTGGACACCTACGTGGCGAACAAGAGAGGGGACCTTCCCGTCACCTATCCCCACGAGGACCTGAAAGAGATCCTGGAGGACACCTACGGGAACATCGTCTACCAGGAACAGGTGATGCTGATTTCCGTAAAGATCGCCGGCTTCTCCATGAACGAAGCCGATTCCCTCAGGAAGGCCATGGGCAAGAAGAACGATGCCATCATGGCGGGCTTTCGGAGCAAGTTCGTCGAAGGTGCGGTCAAGAGAGGATACGGAAAGAAGTTCGCCGCCGATCTCTTCGGGAACATGGAAAAATTCGCCCGGTACGGTTTCAACAAGAGCCACGCCACGGCCTACGCCATCCTTGCCTACCGGACGGCCTACATGAAGGCCCACTATCCCCTGGAGTTCTCCTGCGCCCTCATGTCCTGCGACGCCGGGGACACGGACAAGCTCCAGCACTTCGTGGCGGACGCCAAGGCCAGGGGAATCCGGGTCCTTCCTCCCGACGTAAACAAAAGCGGGGTGGAATTCCATGTGGAGGGAGAGGCCATCCGTTATGCCCTGGTGGCCCTCAAAGGGGTGGGGGAAAACGCGGCCCAGGCCATCATCCAGGCCAGGGAGGGCCTGGAGGGAGGTTTCCAGGACCTGGCCCACTTCTGCGAGGAGGTGGACCTGTCCGTCTGCAACCGGGCAACCCTGGAGTCCTTGATCAAGGCGGGGGCAATGGATTCCATCACCCCAGGCCCCCTGGAGGCCCTGGAGGACCTGGACAGGTGTATGCGGGTGGGCATGGAATTCCAAAAGGACAAGAAGAGAGGCCAGGCCTCCCTGTTCGGCGCCGCCCCGGCGGGAAAGCCCAAGGGAAAGACGATCCCACGCCCCCCGAAGCGCGCCAATCGTGAACTTTCCCCGGCCCAGAGGCTGGCCATGGAAAAAGAAGCCTTGGGTTTCTTCCTAACAGGGCACCCATTCGAGGGGAAGAAGCCCTTCTACCTGACTTTGGCGGGGAATTCCCTGGAGGGGCTTCTTTCGGCCGAAACCAACGGCTCACCCATGGAGGTTTCGGTCTCGGGGATCATCACGGAATTGAAGGAAAGGCCCATCAAGAAACCGGGCCCCCACCTGGGAGAGAAAATGGCCCGGGCTGTCCTGGACGACCTGACCGCGAAGGTCCCCTTGATTTTCTTTCCCTCCTCCTGGGCGGAGGTCAAGAGCCGGGTCCACGAAGACGCCATCGTCTTTCTCCGGGGAAACCTCCACGTCTCTCCCCAGCCGGAGATACGGGTGGAGACGGTTTACACGCCCGAAGAAATGATGCGCCTGAGAATCAAGAGCCTTCTTCTCACCCTCCCCGACGAGTGGATCCAAAGAAGAGAGAAGCTGGAAGAATTCGCCGAATGGATCGGCCGAAACCGGGGGGACAAGCGCATCTTCCTGGCCTTCCGCGGGGAAAGGGACAAGGCTTGCGTCATGGCTTCCCCCGGCTTCTCCGTGACCGTCACCGAGACCTTCCTGGAAGAACTGGAAAAGCGCCTGGGCAAAGGCTCCGTGGAAATGACCCTTGCGCCCCTCCCCCCACTCCCCAGAAGAAACCGCTGGGCCAGGAGCGGCTGACCCTTCCGTCGCCCGCGAAAGGGTCTTTATCCACCACCGGTTCGGGCGATTTCCAATCTTTTTCGCCCCTCCCGGAGCCACTGCTCCAAGGCCGCCCAGTCCGTCACGTTCCTTCCCTGGAAAACCTTTGGAAGAGGGGGCGGGGGGAGAGCTCCAGGAAAATAATTTTTCCAGGTATGGGTGATCAACTTCACCGCCTTAACAAGGCAGGGGGAGACCCAATCCTTTTTGCCCTTCTCGATCTCCTCCCGGACCCATCCCAAAACCGGCCCGGGCTGGGCGAGAAGCAAATCCGACAGGCAATCCTCCGTTGGGAATCCATCCTCCATGGAAGCCCCTTCCCCGTCTTTCCCTTTGCCCTCACGAAGGAGCCGGGCGGTAAAAATCTTCCACCCTTTCCGGATCGACTTCACTCCCGGGGCTTTGCCTTCTTTGAGAAGGAAGTAGAGAAACAGGAAATAGAGGTCTCCCCCCACAGAGCCCTCCCGGATCTTCGCCAGAAAATACCGGAGAGTTCCCTCCGGCAAGGGCGTTTCACGGTTCCAGGTCAGGTAGGATGTCGTGACCTTCAGGAATCCTCCCGGCGCCTTTTGGATCACTTGGTCCAGCAACCGGAAGCCCCGGGGGCTCCAGGCCAGGAAAAGAGCTTTACAAAGTCTTGTTTTCTCCGGGTATTTCCAACCGAGGAAAACACCTTCGAAGGCTTTCCCCCACTTCTCCACCACCTTCCCGGCCAGTCGAAGCCTGGCGGGCTCGGGGAGTATCTGAGGGATCCCTGGTCCGGGAGCCCTGAGAAATTCGAGGAGGACCCGGACAGCCGAAGAGGCGTCCAGTCTTGGACCCGCCTCGAACCAGGCCTGGAAGGCCTCCGCCCACACCTCCCGGTCCCAACGGAGAAGGGCCTGGAAAAACTTCCAGGGACACCCTTTCTTCACCTCCGCCGCCTTCCGGGCGGCCCGCCGGGCGAAATCCATCCTTCGCGGCGGGGGAACCAGGGCGAAGTCCACATCCCCTTTCCAGAGGACTTTCAAGGCGAAAAGAAGGCCGTCCCTTCCGGGGGGCCGGAACTTCTCATCCGCAAGTGCCCGGATCCAGGGGTCGCGGCAGGCCTTCCGCGCTTTTCCCACCAGCCTTCGAAGCAACCCATCCTTTGCCCCTTCGGGTCTCCGCGAAAGGAGGAGGGCCGCTTCCAAGGCAACCGGGTCCTTCGCCGAGATGGCCGACCAGAGGCTCAATCTCCGACCCTCCCGTTTGCCCGGCCCCTTTTCCCCCCCGGGAAGGCGGCCCGCGGCGGGCCGGGTTTTCAGGACATCCCTCCACCCCTGGTCGTCCAGGGTCATTTCCACGGGAAGGGCGAATTCCCGGTAATCCAGGACTCCCCCCCGGGCGAGGTACCATTTGCCGCCGATCCGGACGAGGGCATAGATTCTCCTGGGAAGGGCCAGGGCGGCGAACAAAGAGGCTTCAGGGGCCTCGGCTTCCAGGGTCCTTCCCCTGTCGGCCTTCAGGTCCCCCACGTTGCAGGCATAGGCGTGGGGAGTCTTCTCCTGGACTCGGTTCCCAAAGCCTATATCCTTCCTAAGCTTGAGGGCTTTCCCGTAGTGGGCGAAGAAATCCTGGTCCTCCTGGTTCCAGGGCCGGCCTTGTTCCTGCTTCCGGCGCAATTGGTAGACTCTTTCCACGAGGCGGTTGGCCTTGGCCAGGGGCTCCCGGAGAGGTTTTACTCCCGGAGCGACCTTCCTGAGAAAGGCGACAAAACGCCGGAAACGTTCCAGCTCCGCGCAAGTGGGAACGACATAGCCAAGGTTGCTGAACCCGGCGGCTCCCACAAAGCACAGACATCTTCGGACGGACGGCCCGGCGGCGCGCCTCCACAAGACCCATCCGGCAAGCCCCGTCCGGGCGCGGCGTTCCGCCCAGGCGGGAGAGGAGAAATACCATTCTCTGTTGGCCTTCCCAGGGGGCTTGTCTCTCGTAATCGCCCGAAAGAGATCCCAGAAAAGGTCCTGCAAGGAAGCGGGCTTTTCCGCCCGGGGCGCGAGAATCCCGCGAACCAGGTTCCAATCGTAAGCCCCCTTGGCCATCCCGGGCGCCCAGGGAATCCCCGTGAGGAAATGGAGGCAATAGGAACGGGCCTTCCCCAGGGCCCAGGAGTTCCCCACTCCTCCCGCGAGAACAAGGCCCGAGGGATGAGCGGGCTTACCATATACACCCCACTGAAGGGCCTCGGCGTCTGGGGAGAGCCCCGGCCCGTCCAGGAGCAGCCCTTTGCCCAGGCGGACGCCCAGAAAGGACTCGGCCCAGGCGCAGGAAAGGGGAGGAAGAAGAAAGTTCCAGGTCCGGCCGCCCTGCCGGAACCGAATCCAACGTTTCCCCTTGGGACCTTCGACCAGCAGGGCCTTTCCCGGAACGACCCGGCCTTTCAAGAAGGCAAGGGCCTTCTCCCATCCCTTGGTTCCTGCTTGGACTGCTTCCAGCCCCCCCGCTTCCTGGAGGGCCTCTTGGTAGGCGCCGATTCCCAGGTTTTCCAGGGGACCCACAAGGGAACGGTCCAGGGAAAAAGCCTGCTTCCACCCCTTTGGCGCCGTGGCGGCCAGAAGGAAGGCCGCCCGGGTCTGGACCGGGTCGTCCAACATGAAGGCGCATTGGCCCAACCATGCTTTCAGGCGGGCCGGAGAGACCCACCCGCCGAAGAGACCCTCTCCGGGCAGGGGGGAAGAAAGGGGAAAAGCCCCATACACAATGGTCCGGCCCAGCAAGGGAGACCAGGCCGTCCTCTTCCGGGAGATCCGGTCCAGCTCTTGCCCCGCCGCCTGGAGGATTTCCCCGGGCAAAGGAAGATCCTGGAGCGCTCTCTTACCTTTCAGGACTCCCAAGGAAACGCAAAGCACTCCCCCCGCCAGGCGCCAGGCCTTGGGCCACGGACCGGCCCCCTTGCCGGAAAGCCCGGCGATCCAACGGCGGAGCAGAGAGGGCAGGCCCTTTCCTTCCTCGGCCCAGGAGGCCCGAAAGACCAGGAAGGCCGCCTCCATGACAGGCTCCAGGAGGGAATCGGTGGTGACCAGGGTGGCAAGCCCTCCGTCCTGGGGGTCGAAGACTTCGTAGAGATCGGCCATCCCCCTGGCCCGTTTTTCCGTGACCAGGAACCCCCGGCGGAGGAGGAGTTTCACCTCTTCCCCCTTCAACCTGCAGGTCTCCAGCCCAAGGATCTTTTCCCCATTCCCGGGTCTGGAAATGCCACCCGGCGGGCCGGCCCTCACCACACCAGGAAAACCCAATCCCAGAAAAAGCCCCAGCCAAGGCAACATCCCGAACTTCATGCATCCCCCCACATGTTGGACGTTAGAGTTATTTTAGGGGCTTGTGGAACGAGGACGGCTTGAAAAAAAGGATGAAACGTAAGCCGGGAAGGGTGGGTTCACGCCCCAGCGGGGCTTACGCCCAAAACCTGTCCTTGGGGGGCGGACTTGCCAACTTTCACCGGTGATTCCTGCGCACCCTTTGAAAAGGGCACTGGTTTGACAGACGCGACAAAAGTCTTGTCCAGTTCGTGACTCGGTGACTGCGTCGGAACTGGCCCCCCGACGTCACGAGCCCGGATCTCCGATCCGGCCTCGCTCCGGCGGGGGCTTCACAAAATTTCCAACTGGGGGAAGGTCACGAATTTCTTGGAATTTTCGAGGGTCCGGGACTTTTGTCGTGACCGTCACTGATTTCTTA
>JALUZX010000102.1 GCA_027011425.1 Planctomycetota bacterium | reverse complement strand
GGAGGCGTGGTCCTCCAGGGGGCCTCCCGGGGGTTGGACCGGCCTTTCCTCCTGGAGGACCACGCCTCCTGGACCTGGGGAGACGCCCTGGAACTCTCCCTCGGGGCTGCGGCGAAACTCCTGGAACTGGGGATCCGCCCCGGCGACCGGGTGATCCTCCACCTATCCAACTCCATCTATTACGCCGCATGGTTTTTCGGGACCCTCCTCGCCGGCGGAACGGCCGTCCCCCTCCACCCGGCCTTGAGGCAGGGGGAGATCTCCGACGTCCGGGAGGGTTCGGGGGCTCTCTTTCTGGTGGACCAGGTCTTCGAGACGGCCCGGGCCATGGAGGAGGACCTCCTGGTTCTCTGGGCCGGAAAGGAAGACCCCGGCCCCAGGTGGGAGGATGTCCGGAATCTCTCCCGCACCCGGTCGGTTCCGGAAACCGAAAAGCCCGGGCTCGCCATGATCCTCTACACCTCGGGGACCACCGGCGCCCCCAAGGGAGCCGCCTTGAGCCACCGGGCCTTGTACGAAAACACCACGGCCATCCTTTCCTACCTGGGGCTCCGTCCCGAGGACCGGGTCCTGGCCGCCCTTCCCTGGTGTTTCGCCTACGGGAATTCCGTCCTTCTCACCCACGCCCGGGTCGGCGGAACCCTGGTGACGGACCGGAACATCCAGTTTCCCCCGGTGGTGCGCCGCGTCCTGGAGGAAAAGGCCGTCACCGGGATCCCGGCGGTCCCTCCCTTTTTCGCCACCCTGCTCTCCCGGGGGCGCCTGGACGCGAAAAAGCTTCCCCATCTCAGGTACATCACCGTGGCCGGCGGCGCCCTTCCCGTGCCCCAGCTCGAAAAACTCCGGGAGGTTCTCCCCGGTGTGGAGCCCTGGGTCATGTATGGACAGACCGAGGCCTGCGCCCGGCTCAGCTACATGCCCCCGGCCGAGCTGGATTCCCATCCCGGTTCCTCGGGAAGACCCATCGCGGGGATCGAACTCAAGGTCATGCGCCCCGACGGGACCTTCGCGGGCCCCGGCGAGGCGGGGGAAGTCGTAGCCCGGGGCACGAGCCTCATGGACGGGTATTACGGCGACGAGGAAACCACGGCACGGACCATCGTGGACGGATGGCTCCACACGGGCGACCTGGGGAAACTCTCGGCCGACGGTTTCGTCACCATCATCGACCGGATCAAGGCCATCCTCAAGGTGGACGGATTCCGGGTCTCCCCCCTGGAGGTGGAAAGGGTCATCTCCAAGATCGACTGGGTGGAGGAGGCCATGGTCCACTCCGCCGTCTCTCCCGAAGGAAGGGAAATCCTGGCGGCCAAGGTGGTGCCAAAGCCGGGAGCCGAGCCCAGCGAACAGGCGGTCCGCCTCTTCTGCTCCCGGGAGCTGGCGGCCTACAAGGTCCCCAGACACGTGGAATTCGTCGAGACCCTTCCCCGCACAGCCGGGGGCAAGCTCCTCAGAGCCAAGAAAGCCTGAAGACACCGCCCGTTTCTTGCCGGCCGGGCGGGGCCGGGCCATGATGGCCAGCCATGCGGGGCCCCGTGGAAAGCGACGGGAGGAATTTCTCCCCCGAAATGCTCGCCAGGCTCGGCGAGGCGGCGAGGGATCTCAGATACCTCCTCGAGCGGAATTATGGCCTGAAATCCTCGCTCAAGCTCGTGGGAGACCGCTTCCGCCTGACCGCCCGCCAGCGCCACTTCCTCTACCGGGCCGTCTCCCCGCCAGCCGAGGCGGCCCGGAGAAGGGCCAAGAGAATCGACCTCGCCGGAATCCGGGGGCGGGCCCTGGCGGTGGACGGTTACAACGTCCTCATCACCACCGAAGCCGCCCTGGCCGGAGCGCCTCTTGTGGATTCCGACGACGGCTACATCCGGGACATCGTCGGGGCCTTCTCCAGCTACAGGCGAAACGAGCACACCGGCCGGGCCCTGGAACTGATCCTGGAGACCCTCCTCGAGGCCCGGCCCAGGGAGGCCGTCTTCTACCTGGACGAAGCCATGTCCCGGAGCGGCATCCTGGCCGGGGAGATACGGGAGAGGCTCGCCGCCGCCGGGATCCCCGGGACGGCCCGGACCGCCCCGGCCCCGGACCATGAAATCCGGGTCTCCGAATCCATCGCCGCCACCAGCGACTCCGCCCTGATCGACAAGGTCGAAGCCGCCCTGGACCTCCCCGGGGAGATCTGCCGGACCCGGCTGGAGAAGGCCTGGATCATCGAACTTCCCCGGCCGGCGTGATTCGCGAACCCTCCCGCCGGGCGGCCCCCTTCACTCCACGGACCACTCTCCCGAGGAGACCGCCAGGAGCCGGGGCGGGCGCCCGAACTCTTTCAGAAAGGCCTCCCGCATGGCCTCCTGGGCCTTCTCCAGGGCCCCCTTCTCCACAAGGGCCACCACGGCGCCGCCGAAACCAGCCCCGGACATCTTGGCCCCGTAGACTCCCGGAAGCCCGCGGACGCTCTCCACGAGAACGTCCAGCTCGGGACAGCTCACTTCGTAGAGGTCTCTCAGGCTGTCGTGGGACGCGAACATGAGCCGCCCGAACACCTCCAGGTCGCCCCTTCTCAAGGCCTCCACAGCTTCCCTCACCCGGGCCTCTTCCCCCACTACGTGGCGGGCCCGCTCGAGGGGAACCCCCTCGAGCCCCGCCTTCTCGGCCTCGGCCAGGAGATCCTCCCCTGCCAGGGCCAGGTGATCGGGCGCCGGGAGCCCCATCCGCCTGGCCGCTTCCCGGAGGGCTCCCAGGGCGATGGAGCAGCTCTCGGTCCGCTTGTTGTATTCCGACCCCGCCAGGGCCCGTTTCACTTCCGTGTCCGCCACCAGGATCCGGACCTTCTCCTCCCCCAGGGGGAGAAGGTCATGTTCCAGCGTGGCGCATTGGAGTTTCAGGACCTTGCCCTTGCGCCCCGCCCAGGAGGCGAACTGGTCCATGATCCCGCAATTGAGGCCCGTGAATTCCCGCTCCGCCTCCAGGCACAGAGAAGGCACTTCCCCGTCCAGGCCTTCGCATCCCCAGGAGCGGCTGAGGGCCAGGTAGGAGGCGACCTCCAGGGCCGCCGAGGAAGAGAGGCCCGCCCTGTTGGGGAGATCGCCGTGGACCAGGATCCGGAGTCCTCCCCGGGGAGAACACCCCCGGATGAACATCCCGGCCGCCACGCCGGCCAGGTAATCGGCGAAGTGGCCGCCCCCCTTGGGAACCAGGTTTTCCAGGTCCACCCGGGCCTCCTGCTCCAGGTCGTGGGCCCGGACCAGGATCTCTCTCTCCTTCCATGGGCCCACGGCCAGGGAGATCCCCATTTCCAGGGAAACGGGGAGCACCGTGCCGCCGCAGTAGTCCGTGTGTTCCCCCAGGAGGTTCACCCGGCCCGGCGCTGAGGCCGTGAGGGAGGGTCCCTCCCCGGTCCACTCCTGAAAAAGTCTTCTCGTCTCGGCTGCTTCCATGGGGCGCCTCCCCGCTCCGGATGGAGAATTGGGTGGAAAAGGTCCGTAAAATTCCCAGTTTGCCCCCCAGAGGGAAAGAAAGGAAGGGACCGGTCAATCCACCAGGGCGTGAAGAAGGCGGGCCACGTCCTCCAGGTGGAAGGGCTTGGAAAGAAAGGCGTCCTCCGGGACATCGTCTCCAGACGGTGGGAGGAAGCCGCTGGTGAGGACGACGGGGAGGCCGGGCGATTCTTCCTTCAAGGCCGCCGCCAGGGTGCGGCCGTCCATCCCGGAAAGGGTGTAATCCACGATGGCCCCCGCCACTTCCCCTCCCTTTTCCCGGAGGAGTTCCAGGGCCTCCAACCCGTTGCGGGCCTGGAGAAACCCGTAACCCAGGTAGGAAAGGAAGACCTGGAGAAGGTGGACCACCGCCTCCTCGTCGTCCACCACCAGGATGACCTGTCCCCTCCCCCTGGGAAGCTCCCGGCGTTCGAGGGGCGGACTTGACCGGCCCTTCCGGTCCGCTTCTCTTCTCT
>JALUZX010000101.1 GCA_027011425.1 Planctomycetota bacterium | reverse complement strand
GGATGTCCGTCCCCGTGGGGCCGGGGGGGGGCGATCCGGAGCATTCACCGGGTAAAGATCCAGGCAAGACTTTTTTCGCCTCTGTCCATCTGTGACAGACGCGACAAAAGTCTTGTCAAACTCGGGACTCGGATGGTGCGTCGGGACTGGCCCCCCGACGTCACGAGCCCGGATCTCCGATCCGGCCTCGTTCCGGCGGGGGCTTCACAAAATTTCAAACTGGGGGGGGCACGATTTCTTTGGGATTTTGGAGGGTCTCGGACTTTTGTCGTGACCGTCATCCGTGCCCTTTTCAAAGGAGGTGATTCGGGAGGGCGTTTACGAAGTTTCTGTTCTACTTGCGAAGGTCTCAAGAAAAAACCTGCGCAGATCCTGCGCAAGGCATGCAGAGGTTGCGGGGTCCCGCCGGCCGGGCCGGGCCGGAGAGGGGGTGGAGCCCGGCTTTTTTTACCGGGAAAGGAGAGTTCTATCTTTCGGCACGCCTTTTGCGAAGTTTGCGTTCCGTTCGGTCTTGAATGCGGGCCTCGACCCGACCCAAGAGGAAGGCCGGGGCCGCCGGGATCCTCCCGGCGGCCGGAGGCGCGAATTATGAGAAAGGAAATGTCATGGTTTTGAAAGCAGGATTTTTGGTTTCCGGGATCTTCTCCCTCTTGCTCGCCGCCGGGTGCGGGGGGAGCGCCGCCGGGGCCCACGAGGGGCATTCCGGTTCCCACGGGAATTCCGCCGGGGGGATGCATTCCTCCGACCAGGTCGCCCAGAAGACCTGTCCCGTCATGGGGAATCCGATCGACAAGAACATCTACGTCGACTACAAGGGCAGGAGGATCTACTTCTGTTGCAAGGCGTGTATTTCCACCTTCAATAAAAACCCTGAAAAGTATCTAAAGATCGTCGACGCGGAGTTGAAATCCGGCAAGTGATCTCCCTCCTCCCCCGGGCCGGTCCTTCCCGGTCTGCCGGGGAGGACCGGGCCAGGAGGTGGACATGAGACCCTTCTTTTTTCTCGCCTGGGGCGGCCTGGCCGCCCTCTCCTTAGGGTGCGGCGGGGGGTTCCTTCCCCTGGAGAAATCCCGCGGAGAGGAACTCTTCTCCCTGCCTGGAAAGAAGGCGGAGCCCCCTTCGGGCGGGACGCAGAAGGGGGAATTCCCGCGCAGGCCCCCGGGCCTTGAGGCATACGTCCGGATGGGCCTGGCGGGAAACCCCGGGCTTCGGGCCGCCTTCGACGCATGGCGCGCCGCCGCCCGCCGGGTGGAGTGGGCCGCCGCCCTTCCCGAGCCGGCCTTGTCCTGGACCCACTTCGTGGAGGCCCTGGAGACCCGGACCGGTCCCCAGAGGAACCAGCTGGGCCTTTCCCAGGCTCTTCCCTGGCCGGGCAAGCTGAGGGCCAAAAAGAAGGTGGCCGCCGCAAGGGCCGAGGCCCTCTGGGCCCGGGCCTTGAAAAAACGGGCCGAGCTGGTCCGGGACATACGGAAGGCATGGTATGAATACGCCTGGTTGGGCCGGGCCGTGGAGATCACCAGGTCCAACCTGGACCTCCTGAAGCTCCTGGAGCCGGTGGTCCAGCGCAGGGTCCAGGCGGGGGGGAACCAGTCGGAGATCCTCCGCCTCCAGGTGGAGATCGGGAAGGTGCAGAACCGGCTCGAGTCCCTGGAGGATTCCAGGCCCGCCTTGAGCGCCGCCCTGGCGGCCCTGGTGGGATGGAAGGGGAGGGCTCTCCTTCCATGGCCCGTGCTGGAGGAGTCCGAGCCGGCGCGACTGGACCGGGAGAGGCTCGTTGCCCTTCTCTTCGAGAAGAACCCGGACCTTGCGGTCCTGGACAAGGAGGTCGCGATCAGGGGAGAGGAGGTGGGCGCCGCCAGGATGGAGAGGTATCCCGATTTCCGGGTGGGACTCTCCTGGTTTCAGACAGGCGGCGCCAGGTCGGGCGGAGTCCGGGGGAGCGGAAACGACCCCTGGGCCTTCTCGATCGGCGTGAAGATCCCCTTATGGGTGGGGAAATACGACACCGAGATCCGGGCGGCCCGGGCCTCCCGGGAAGCGGCCCTGGGAAGACTCAAGGACGCGAAGAACAACCTCTTTTCCAGCCTGGAGCTGGCCCTCTACAGGGAAAGGGACGCCGAGCGGAGGGTGGCCCTCTACCGGGACAGCCTGGTGCCCCGGGCGCTTCGGTCCTACGAGGTGACGAGGAAGGCCTACGAGGCGGGCAAGGCGGACCTCCTGGACACGGTGGACCAGTTGAGGCTCCTCCTGGAGTTCCGGCTCGCCCTCTGGCGGGCCAGGGCGGACAGGGGGAAGAGTCTCGCCGAGATCGAGGCCCTCTGCGGGGGTGAAATCCGATGAAGAAATACCCGATCGTGATTCTTCTGGTTCTCGCCGCCGGGGCGGGCGGTTTCTTCCTGGGGCGCCGGGCCGGAACCGGGGCTTCCCCCGCCGGGCCGGCTTCCCGCCCGGCCGGGGCCCCCGCTCCGGCGAAGAAGAAGGCCGTCAAGTGGACCTGCTCCATGCACCCCTGGATCATCCGCGACAAGCCCGGCAAATGCCCCATCTGCTCCATGGACCTGGTCCCCGTGGAAGAAGGCCCTTCCGGCGGGGGAGGGCCCAGGGAGCTGGCCATGTCGGCCGAGGCCGCCGAGATCGCCGGGATCGCCACGGCCCCGGTGGAGCGGAGGGCCGTCGCCAAGGAGATCCGTTTCTACGGAAAGATCGATTACGACGAGACGAGGGTCAAGACCCTGCCCGCCTGGATCCCGGGACGGATCGACAGGCTCTTCGTGGACTACACGGGCATGCGCGTGAAGAAAGGGGACAGGCTCGGCCTTCTCTACAGCCCGGACCTCCTGGAGGCCCAGGAGGAACTCCTCCAGGCGGCGAGACAGGTCGAGGAGGGAAAGAAGGAGAAGAACGAATTCCTGAAAAAGAGCAGCCTGGACGCACTGGAGTCGGCGCGGGAGAAATTGCGCCTCCTTGGGTTGGAAAGGTCGCAGATCGAGAAGATCGAGACGAGCGGCAGGGTGAAGACCCGCCTGGAGATCCTGGCTCCCATGGGGGGGGTGGTGATCCGCAAGATGGTGAAGGATGGGGATTACGTGAAGACGGGTGAGCCCCTTTTCACCATCGCCGACCTCTCCCGGGTCTGGGTGAACCTCGACGCCTACGAGGACGACTTTCCCTGGATCCGGCTGGGCCTGGAAGCCCGGGTCCGGGCGGAAGAGGCCCTTCCCGGCAAGGAATTCCGGGGGGAGGTGGTTTTCGTGGATCCCTTCCTGGACGAGGCGACCCGGACGGCCCGGGTCAGGCTGGAGTTTCCGAATTCCCAAGGGCTCTTGAAGCCCGGGATGTATGTCCGGGCCCGGGTCTTTTCTCCGTTGCCTGCGGAGGGTGAACCGCCCCTGGTGGTTCCCGCGACGGCGGTTCTGCTCACGGGGAGGCGGGCCCTGGTATACGTGAAGAAACCCGGTGAGGGGGATCCGGTGTTCGAAGGCCGGGAGATCCGGGTCGGGCCGAGGGCCGGCGACTATTACGTGGTTCTCTCCGGGCTTGCCGAGGGGGAGCGGGTCGTGGTGGAAGGCGAGTTCTGGATCGACAGCGCCCTCCAGCTCAAGGCCAAGCCCTCGATGATGAGCCCCGGGGGAAAGAAGAAGGCCGCGGAAGGGCCGGGAAAAAGCGTTCCCCCGGAATTCTCCGCCCGGGTGGGGGACCTCCTGGAAGGATACTTCGCCCTGGAGGACGCCCTGGCGGCGGACGATTTTTCCTCCGCGAAGAAAGCCCTGGAGCGGATGAAGAAGCTCCTTGCGGCCATGAAAGGGAAGGTCCTGGAGTTCAAGGACCGGCCCCTCTGGACGAGGGAGAGAAAACTCCTTCTCGGGGCCCTGGAGAAGGCCTCCTCCGCACCGGACCTGAAAGGTCTCCGGGAGGTCTTCGCCCGCCTTTCCGGCCTGGTCTCCCGGGTGGTTCGGGACTG
>JALUZX010000100.1 GCA_027011425.1 Planctomycetota bacterium | reverse complement strand
GGAAGAGAGCGTGAAAAAAGCCGCCCGCCGGGCCCGAATGACCGAGAGGGACCTCCGGGTGGCAAAAAAAGAAATCGCGAGAAAATTCAAAAAATCAAGCCATACCACTTGGACTTGGGTGGCTGACAATTAATTAAACCCTTTTTTTGAAAATGAAAACAAGCTTCAAGAAGATAATCTTTGGTTCAGCGGCTTTCCTTCTGCTTTGCGGGATTTCTCTGCTCATTTTCCTTCCAGGAAAAGAAAATAGCGAGGCCTGGGCCAATCCAAAGGGGCTCATCCCCGAATGGAAAAGCCCTGGGGACAAGGAAGCTCCATCAACCCTTATCCGGGAAAGACCCGGTTCCGGGGAATTCCGGGTCCCAAGCCTGAAGGTCCCCGAAAGAAGGAAAAAGTGCGCAACTCCTTCCCGGGAGCCTTTCCGGATTCAAGGCAAAGTCCGTGACATGGATGGCCGTGGGTTGGCGGCCACGGTGGCGGCCTTTCCAGCTCGCCGGTCCTCCCAGGAAAAGAAAAGCGACAGCCCTATCCAAAGGGTGAAAACGGAAAAGGATGGATCCTTTTCTCTGGTTTTCCGGAAAAACGGGGAAACCTTCCCCAAGGCAGTGGACCTCCTTGCCCTGGCTCCAGGCTTCAAGCCTGAATGAAAAAAGGAAATATCTCTGACCCCTTCCACAAAAAGGGTCGACTTCGTCCTCTCCAAAGGGCTGTCTGTTTCCGGACGTATTCGCGATTCTTCAGGGAAGGCCCTCGCCGGCATCCCGGTCCTGGCTTGTCCGGCTTCTTTCACCAGCGGTGTTGTCCATACCTTTGTCTCTTCGAACATCCTCGAAAAGGATTTTCGGTCCATGCCCCACCTGTGGAGGAAAGGGTATCACCAGAGTTCCTCCGTTACCGATGACGCCGGACGTTTCCTTATCGAAGGATTGAAAAAAGGAAAATACGTTCTTCTGCTGAAAAGCTACCATTGGATCTTGTCGCCTACCGTCCGTGTTGAAGCGGGGTCCCGGGGAGTGGAAGGAATCGCCAAAAAAGCTCTCTTCCTCGAGGCCAGGGTTCTGGACGCAAGAACCCAGAAACCGGTTTTTCAATTCCCTTTCGACATCATGATCTCGGACCACAAGAAAGGCGAATCGATGGAGATAGGAGGGTCCGGAATAAACGGGGCTCTCAAGGTGGCCTGGCTCCCCCAATGGACCTTGTCTTCCATTCCTCTTCCCATCAAGGCCACCATTTTTCCCACCGCATACCACAAATACTCCGGAACGCTTTATTTGCGCGAATTCTCTTCCGCGCCCCCTCCAACCATACGCCTCGAGCCGATCCAACTGGAAACCGTCCTCTTTCGCGCCACCTACAAGGACGGCGCCCCCTTGAAACGCCCCATCCTTGTCGTGTCTTACCATGGATCCGGAGCAGGTTCCCCCTCTGGAAGCGAAACCGCCCATCTCCAGGAAAAAGGCATTTACCAAGTCCGCCTCCCGAAGGGACGATTGGCAGTTCGCATTATGAGGCCGATGATGAAAATCCAATGGCCCGGAGAATCAATGCCTCGCTACGAGTGGTCCATTCCGGGAAAAGGCCTCTTGAAAGTCGTCTTTTCCAAGGGTGGAACCGCCAGGGTCCATCTTTCCCCCGAAACAATGGATTCCTTCAAAAAGGGAAAAGTGGTTCTCCAGGTTTTGGGCTCCAGGAAAAAGAATGGGGGAGGGCAATTCGGGTGCCAAATCCTTTTCAAGGAATTCAAAGGCGACACGTGCACTCTTCGGGAAATCCCCCCCGGGATCCACTTGTGGTTCGGTTTGAGCAAAAGCATATGGGACGATGAACCCTTCCGGGAAACGAAACACATCCTTATCCATGAAGGGGATGAACTGGACTTCTACCTTTGACGGTCTTCCACGAAAGTAAATGGACGGCCGGTTCAGGGGCCGAGGTGAGCAGGCGGGGCTTCCTTTCCATGGCCGGCTTCTTTTCCACGGGAGGAATTCTCTTTTTCACCGGGAAGGGGGACTCGTTTCTCCATCCCGTGAAACTCTCCAGGATCCAAGCCCGGGGCGCCGGCCCGCAAGAAAAAAAGGAAATGAGGATCCAAATCAGGGCTCCCTGGGCCGAGGAGGTTCTTTTTTCCAGGGTCGGGGCCCTCCTTGAGACCGGCAAGGCCCGAAGAAGGGATTCCGGCGGGCGTGTTGCGCATCCGGCTTTTCCGGCCCGACGGCGCGCCGGCGGCCCACAGGAACCTCCTCCTCAAGGGACGGGGGACCGACCTTTCGGGCAGGGTGAAATACAAGATCTCGATCTCCTCCTGGACCGACCGCACGGGAAGGGCCAGCTTCCGGTACCTTCCGGAGCTGACCTACGAGTTGAGGACCCGTGAGTTCTCCACCCAGGTGACCTTGGAGGGAGGAAAAGAACAAGAGATCAAGCTCCCATGAAGGTTACCCCGAGGGCGGGGGAGAGCCCGTGGAGATCCAGGCCGGGGGCCCTCACGCCGCCCCCCCTGCCCAAGCCGCCCTGCTCGACCCCAAGCTTCCACTTCCCAGAACCTTGTGAACGCCTCCCCGGGGAAGCCAAGCCGAGGGATTGTGCAAATCTAAAGTTTAAGTTAGGATTTGCACAACCCCGGCCGAAGAGAAAGAAGCATGATCGAGCGCCGCTTGGCGAAAGAGCTGGCCCGGTGCGCGAGGGAGTTCCCCGTGGTCACCCTCCTGGGGACCCGCCAGTCGGGGAAGACCACCCTCGTCCAGGGGGCCTTCCCCGGGATGTCCTACTTTTCCCTGGAAGACCCCGACACCCGGATCGCAGCGGATTCCGATCCCCGGGGGTTCCTGGGCCAGGCAGGGAAGGGCATGATCCTGGACGAAGTCCAGCGCCTTCCCACCCTGCTTTCCTACATCCAGGGGATCGTGGACAAGGCCCGCAAACCAGGACGGTTCATCCTCACGGGAAGCCACCAGCCCAGTCTCCACGAAGCGATCAGCCAGTCCCTCGCCGGGCGAACCGCCATGCTCTCCTTGTGGCCCTTCTCCCTCGGGGAACTCCGCAACTACAAGACCGACTGGGGGGCCTTCGAGCTGATCGTCAAGGGGTTCTTCCCAAGGCTCCACGAGGAAGGCCTGGATGCCCGCAGGTTCTTCAACGGCTATGTCCAGACCTACCTGGAGCGTGATGTGCGCGCCCTGGTCAACCTCCGGGATCTCACACGCTTCCAGAATTTTCTTCTCCTCTTGGCGGGACGGGTGGGCCAGGTCGTCAACTTCACCTCCCTTTCCAACGACACGGGGGTCTCCGCCACGACCATCAAGAACTGGCTGAGCGTCCTGGAAGCCTCTTATGTCGCCTTCCGTCTTCCGCCTTTTTTCCGAAACATTCGGAAGCGCGCCGTCAAGTCGCCGAAAGTCTATTTCACCGACGTGGGCCTGGCCGCTTTCCTTCTCGGCATCCACACCGAAGAACAGGCCGCCCGCGACCCTTTGCGGGGCAATCACTACGAGAACCTGGTGATCGTGGAGATCCTCAAGGGCGCCCTCAACAGGGGATCCAGGCCGGAGGTCTATTTCTTCAGGGATTCCCACGGCTGGGAGGTGGACCTCCTGATCAGGGAAAAGGGCGTCCTCGTGCCCGTGGAGATCAAGTCCGCCGCCACCTTCTCCCCGGATTTCCTGAAGGAAATCGAGAAGTTTCGGGCCCTCGGCCTCGACCGCGTCGCCCCGGGCGCCGTCCTCTACAACGGAGAACAGACCTTCCAAATCCGGGGTACCAGAATCTTCAATCCCCTTCGCGTGGACGACCTCTGGGAAACCTTGACCTCAAGAGGTAAGTCTTCCGAAGACCCTAAACCCTGACGATTCAAGCAGGGGAGAAGCGGTCTTTTCTCTTTCCCCTCGGGGGGGCAAGCCCCCTTTTTCCGGTTTTTCCGGACTGTCCCCGGACCAGGAAGAAGATGAACCACCCCATCCTCCTTC
>JALUZX010000099.1 GCA_027011425.1 Planctomycetota bacterium | reverse complement strand
GCTCCGCTCCCCAGGAGGGCTTCGGCGAAAGCCGGAAGGGTGCGGCCCGCCTTTCCCAGGATCAAAAGATCCGAGGTACCCCCGGCCCCGAAGATCCCGCCACCCACCCTGCCCTCGGTGAGGGCGCTCGGGGCCAGGTTGAACTCGATCACCTTCCCCCCGGCGGAGGAGACCCTGGGAGGAAGGAGGTTGGCCGGGTAGACCTCGGCCGAGGTCCCCACCACCAGCATGAGGTCACACCCCTGGAGAAGATCCTCGATCTCGTCGAGGCCCCGCACATCTTCCCCGAACATGACCACGTTGGGCTTGAGGGGATAACCGCAAACGGGGCAGATGGGGACCTGCTTGGACGCCAGGATTTCCTCGACCTTGACCCGCCCCACCCAGCCGCACTTCACGCACTGGAGGCGCCTGGTGTCGCCGTGGATCTCGATGACCTTGCGGCTCCCCGCCTTCTGGTGGAGGTTGTCGATGTTCTGGGTGACCAGGCCGGCCAGCCGGCCTTCCCGCTCCAGGCGGGCCAGGGCAAGGTGGGCCGGGTTGGGCTCCTTGCCGCCCACGTCCTCCCAGATGGCCCGGTAGAGCTTCCAGGCCTTGGCCGGGTTCCTGTGGAAGGCTTCGATCGTCCCGTATTCCTCCATGGAGAACCGGGCCCACACCCCCTGAGGGCTCCGGAAATCCGGGACCCCTGATTCCACAGAAACCCCCGCCCCGGTGAGAGCAGCCCACTTCCCCGCGGACCGGGCCCAGCCCAGGGCCTCCTCCCAGGCCCGGAGCGCCTCCGGGTCTCCCCGCTCCACCAGGTCGAAATCCAGGATCCGGGCGGACATGATCCTCCCTGGGCATTCCCTCCCCGCCCCTTCGCCATTCTCCCAGCCCCGGGGCGGGGATCCAAAGGCCATTGTTCTCCCCAATCCAGGGGCCCCGGCCCCCTCCAGCTTGGGGATCCCTTACTTTCCCGGGGAAAAACTCCAGGAAACCCCTTGACTCCATCTGTATGGCTGTTACCATACACCCTTTCTCATGGAGGACCGCCCTTGCTGCTCTTCCACGTGGATCCCGGCTCGGGCCTGCCCGTCTACCGGCAGATCATGGACCAGGTGAAGTTCTACAGGGCCTCGGGCCTGCTGAAGCCCGGGGCCAAGCTCCCTTCCATCCGGACCCTGGCCCGGACCCTCTCGGTGAACCCCACCACCATCGTGAAGGCCTACAACGAACTCCAGCACCAGGGAGTGGTGGAACTCCGCCACGGCAAAGGGGTCTTCCTGGCTCCTTTGCCGGCCGGTTCCGAAGGGGCCCTCAAGGAAGAAGTCCTCCGCCCCCTGCTCCGGGAGCTTGCCGCCAAGGCCGCCCAGATGGGCCTCCCTCCGGAGCGGGTCTGCGCCCTCCTGCGCCTCCACTGGCCCGGGGAAACCTCCAAGGACCAGGAAAAACCCCGTGAAGGGAGGGGAAGAAAGGAAGGAAAGAGGAAATGAGCCAGCAGGAAGCCGTCACGATCCGTGACCTCCACAAGACCTACCCCAAAGGCGCCCGGGCCCTCCGGGGCCTGGAGCTTACCGTGGAACGGGGAAGGGTCTTCGGCCTCATCGGCCCCAACGGGGCGGGCAAGACCACGGTCCTCAAGATCCTCCTGGACCTGCTCGAGCCTGACCGGGGCGAAGCATTGGTTCTTGGCCTTCCTTTTCGGAAGGCCCCCCGTTCCCACAGGGCCAGAATCGCCTACATCCCCCAGAGCCCTTCCCTTCCGCCGGACCTTCCCCTGGAAGGGCTCTTTCCCCTCCTGGAGGCCCTCTATCCCCGGTGGGACCCCCGCCTGGCCCGGGAGGCGGCCCAAAGACTCGAGGTGCCCCTGGACCGGCCCCTGGGAACACTCTCCCGCGGAATCCAGCACCGCGCCTCCCTTGTGGCCGCCTTTGCCACGGGGGCCGAACTCCTACTCCTGGACGAGCCCGCCGCCGGGCTGGACCCCATAGGGAGGCGCGCCTTCCGGGACATGGTGGTGGAGCTTGCCTCCTCGGGGGAAGGCAGGACCCTTCTCATCTCCACCCACCTCCTGGAGGACCTGGAAAAAGTGGCCGACCGGGTGGGGATCATGAAACAAGGAAAGATGCTCGCCCAGGCCGACCTGGAGGACCTGCGGGGAGCCTACAGGAAAGTCCAGGCCGTCTTTCCCGGCCAGGGCCCTCCTCCTGGTTTCCGCCCCCCCGGATGCCTGCGCTTCCAGGTTTCCGGTCCCGTGGTCCATGCCGTGGTCCGGTGCGCGCCGGGAAAGGACCTGGAAGGCTGGACCCCTGTTCCGGGGGTCCGGATCCAGGAATATCCCTTGGACCTGGAGGAGGTGGTCCTTCTCCTGCTGGAAGGAAAGGAGAGGGAACCCGAGGAGGCGGTCCCATGAAAGGCGCCCCGGACTTCGAATGGACCCGGCCGGCGGACCCGGCGCTCCTTCGCTTCCTCATCCGCCGCCACAAGAGCCTTCTTCTTGGCTGGGCCTGCTCCTGGGCCCTCCTCTTCCCTCTCCTCCAGTTCTTCCACGATCCCTGGGGGCTGGCCGTGGCGGGCGGGCTCTTCGCCCTCTTCGCCGGGCCGGCCCTTGGGGCCGCCGAGGTCATGGAAGGATCGGAGGAGTTTTTTCTCTCCCTCCCCCTTCCCAAGAGAACCTTCTTCTCCACCCGGTATCTCCTGGGCCTTCTCTCCCTTCTTCTCCTTCTCTGCGCCGGCCTGGCCCTCTTCCAGTGGAACCTTCCCCAGAAGGCCTGGAGCCTGGTGGTGGAGACGGGCTTCACCGAGCCCTACCCCCCTCCCCGAACGATCGCCCCGGCCGGGGCCCTGATCATTCCCTTCTCTCTCTATACATTTACCTTCCTGGCGGGGACCTTCTTCAAGACCCCCAACTCCGCGAGGAACGCCCTGCTGGCCGGATGCCTCCCGGCGGCGGTCCTGGCAGGGGGCGGCTTCTACGTGGAATACCTGCTCTTCGCCACCAAGGACGGATGGCGGCCCACGGGATGGCTTCCCTTGATCCTCCTGGGACTCTTCCCCATCCCCCTTCTCGCCGCCGGGTGGGCCGCCTACGGGCGCAAAGAACTGGATCGCGCCCGGGGCCACGGCGTCGCCCGGAAGACCTCCCTGGTCAAGGTCCTGGCCTTTCTCCTTCTCCTCTTCTTTCTCTTCATGGCCTCGATTCCTATCCTCCGAGTCCTCATCAACCCATAGATCCGATGAAAGTATACGTCTTTCCCTGTCTTCTCGTCCTCTTCGCCCTCTGGGTGCTCCTTCTCGCCTTCCGCCGGAACCGGCGGGAAGGGTTTCACGCGTCGAGAAAAATCGCCGTCGCGGCGGGAGGACTTCTTCTGCTCTCCCTGGCCTGGGCCACGGCCCGAAGCCTGCCGCCCCTCTCCCCTCCCGTGCCGAAGGGGATCCTCCATGCGCCCGCGGGATTTTTTTCCAAGACCGCGTCCCGGCCGGCCGCCCGGGCCCGACCCAGTCCCCCGGAAAACCCGGTCTACCTGGTCCAGGCCTTCGTCGCCCTGTTCCTGAAGGACGGCCTCCACCCCGTTCTCTGCGCCGAAAAGCGCCTCCCCTGGCCGGAAGAGAAGGATAAGCCACAGAAATTCCACCTCACCCTCGGCCCGGCGGCGATCGATTTCGATTTCAAGCTCGTGGAATCCCCGGAGATCGAGGACCCCAAGCTGAGAGCCTGGCTCGGACCCGACTTGAAGGAAAGGGAAATCGAGTGGAATTTAAAATTCGGCCGGCCGGGTTCATCCTCTACTATTGGCGGAATGAACTTCGGATGGAGACGGTCGGACACCTTGCGCCTTTATTTCGCCGCCTACTGGAAATCCACCCATGACTCCCTCTCGGAGGCCCTCGTTCTGGCTCCCCGCCCTTCCCTTCCCTACACCTTCATCCTTGCCGTCCTTCCCGTGGGAAGGAACGAGAAACTGGATACGGTCGAACCCAAACGTGAGGAATCCTACCTGGACACCCTCCTGGCCCGGGCGCCGAACCTCAAAAAGGTAAAGACGTCGGGGAAGGAAGAAGCCATTCCCGCCATCCCCAGGGGAATCGAGCTGGCCCGGAAGGCCCCGGGCATCACGGCCCTCGCCTTCTTCGTTCCCGCGGCGGTCACTCTTCTCCTTGCCCTTTTGTTGGCGGCCCAGGCCTTCCGCCGGCCCTACCCGGCCTTCCTCCTCCTGGCCTTCCTCTCCCTTCTATTCATGGCCGGCCTGGACCGTTCCGTGCTCCGGCGGAACCTGGATGTCCTACGGGATGCCGAGGCGGCCTTGCCCGACCGGATCCTGGCGGCCCGATGGGCGGAGGACACCTTCTTCTTCCGGAGGCTGGCCGTAAGGGAGGGCGTCAGTCTGGCGGGGGACCGGGCCTTGCCCGAGGCCGCCCGAAAAGCCGCCGCCTCCCTGGGAAGGATCTACGTTCCTTCTTCCCGTTGAAGAGGGGAGGCCCCCCGAGAGGCCTCCCCTCCACAAAACTCCGCAAAAGGCTCAGAAGCCGAACTGAACCACCAGGGCCTCGCTCAGCTCCAGCCCCAGGGAAGGACTGGCCTGGAGGGCCAACCCCTGGAAATAGAACAGGGGGCCCACAAGAGCCGGGTTGGCGGGGATGGGAAGGACCAGCATGTTGGAGACTCCCGCCGGGTTGAGAGGTCCTGTGGAGATCATCTGCATCTTCGCGGGATAGAGGACGCACCCTTTGAAACCCAGGGCCGTAAGATCCAGGGGCGACATGGAGGAACCGTATCCGATGAATCCCAGGGACAAGGGACGGCCCTGAACGATCTGCAGGTACAGAGGCTTGCCAATCCGGGCGTTCGGCCCGGTGGAGAGGTCCAAGGGCCCGGTCCCGCAGGCTACGCCGTAACGGCCGATGCTCCCGTGGTACTTGACCTGGCCGCCCTTCATGACGGTCTTCACGTCCGCCGCGGAGAGGGCGAAGCGGTAGACCCGGACGTCGTCGAGGAGCCCCTTAAAGAAGCAACAAGTAGCCGCCCGCAGAACGGCGCCCAGGGAAACCTGGTTCATGGTGTAGGTGCCGTGACCCGGGCTCCTGGGCCCGATTCCCGCGAAGGAATAATCGAAATTCGCCGTATCCCGCACGCCGTCCACGTAGAGCGCCCCCTTGCCGGACACGTCCACCCAGGCCACGTGGTGCCACTTGTCGTCGAAAACGGTGGTGCTCGAAACCAGGCGGACGTATCTCCCCTGGTCGTTCCGGAGATAGACTCTCAACTTGTCCGTCTTCTTGTAATAGGAAGACCCGCTTCCCAGGGTGAAGAGTGGGCTGTTGCTCTGGTTGCTTCCCTCGGAGTAGACCCGCTTGTCGCTCTGGGCGGGGGCCTTGACCCAGAAGCAGATGCTGTAGGGCCGGCCCTTCCCCTCGTAGATGGGCAGGGCCTTCTTGATGTTGATCTGCACGTAATCGTCCACCCCGTCGAAGGAGAGGGCGTTCCCGATCTTCCCCGCCACCCAGGGGTTGCCCGTGAAGTTCATCAGGACCCCGTCGTTCTTGAAGGGCGAAGTATCGGCCGCGGTGGTTCCCTTCTTCTCGTCGAGCCTCCAATAGCCCGCCCAGGGAACCTGGGCCCAGGCTTGCCCGGCGAAAAGGCCCAGGGAGAAAAGAAGGGGAATGGAATGAATGCGCATAGGATTCCTCCTGCTGTCTGGGAAAAGGCCGGAAAAAAGAAATGTAAAAAGAAAATTTACCACCCCGGCTTCCTCCAGGGAACCCCCTTGCCCCCGCATCCCGGCTGGTCCATGCTCCCGGGGAAACCCGGACCCGCAAGGAGAATCCCAATGCTGCTAGGAGCCCACGTTTCCACCTCGGGGGGCCTGGAAAAAGCCCCCGGCCGGGGCAGGGAGATCGGGTGCGACGCCATCCAGGTCTTTACACGCAACCAGAGGACCTGGTCGGTCAAACCCCTGGAGAAAAAGGAGATCCGGGCCTTCCGGGAAGCCCGGGAAAAGGAGGGGATCCGGAAGGTGGTGAGCCACGCCTCCTACCTGGTGAACGCCGCCGCCCCGGACCCGGAGAACCTGAAGAAATCCCGGGCCTTGCTGGCCGCCGAGGTGGACCGGTGCGTCAAGCTCGGCCTGGATGCCCTGGTCCTCCACCCCGGCGCCAGGATCGAGGATCCCTTGAAAAAAGCCCTCGAGCGGGTGGCCGCCTCGTTGCGTCCCTTGCTGGACAAGGCCGAAAAAGGAGGCCTCATGGTCCTCCTGGAAAACACCGCCGGCCAGGGAAGCGTCCTTGGGGCGGACTTCGACGAACTCGGGGAGATCCTGGACCTCCTCGAGGGCCACCCGGCCCTGGGGGTCTGTTTCGATACGGCGCACGCATGGGGCGCCGGATACGACCTGAGAGGAAGAGGCCTGGAGAAAACCCTGAAAGACCTCGAATCCCGGGTCGGCAAGGGAAGGCTCCATTGCCTCCACCTCAACGACACCAACGTCCCCCTGGGAAGCCGAAAGGACCGGCACGCCCCCATCGGCGAAGGACTCCTTGGTTTGCCGCTCTTCCGTAAACTCCACAAGACCCGTTCCCTGGCCTCCCTTCCCGGGATCCTGGAGACCCCGAACGGCATGGAAGGCTGGGAAAAGGAACTCAAACTCATCCGGGGCAGGAAAACGTGAAACTCATACCCGCCGTCGTCCCGCTCCTTCTCGCGGCCTCCCCTCTTTTCCCCCAGGCCGCGGTGGTCCATGTTTCCCCCGCCGGGAACGACGCGTGGCCGGGCACGAAGGAAAGGCCCCTGGCGAGCCTGGCCGGAGCGCGGGACGCGGTCCGGCGGATGAAAAAGAAGGGCACCCCCCCCGGCCCCATCCAGGTCCTCTTCGCCGGTGGGACCTACTTCCCGGCCGGGCCCGTCCGCTTCGGGCCCCGGGACAGCGGGACCAAGGACCATCCGATCGTATACAAGGCCGCTCCCGGGGCGAAGCCCGTCTTTTCCGGGGGCAGGGCGATCCGGGGATTCAAGAGGCGGTCCGGCGGCCTCTGGGAGGTCCGCCTCCCCTGGGCGGCGGAAGGAAAAGCCCCCTTCGAACAGCTCTTCGTAAACGGCCGGCGCGCCCGGCGGGCATCGGAACCCGACGGGGACTGGTTCAGGATGAAGGGGGTGAAGGAGGAAGCCCTGGAAAAGGGCAAAGGCAGGGTCCCGGCCCGGGCCAGGCAGACCATCTTCCTTGGAAGGAAGGCGGCGGCCCTTCTCTCCCGCGTCCCCAAGGCCGACCTCGGCCGTGTCCAGGTCCTGGCCGTCCACAAGTGGGACAACACCCGGAAGTTCCTCGCCCGGTTCGATCCCCGCCACAGGGCCTTGACCATCCAAGGGACGGGCATGAAGCCCTGGAACCCCCTCAAGGAGGGAACCCGCTTCCGCCTGGAGAACCTCCGGGCCGCCCTGGACAAACCCGGGGAGTGGTTCCTGGAAAAGGACGGGACCCTGCTCTACAAGCCGAGGCCCGGGGAAAAGATCGGCCACCTCCGGGCCGTGGCTCCCTTGAGGGGGCGGTTTCTCCTCCTGGAGGGGGCTCCGGGGAAGGGCCGGTTCGTGGAACACCTCCGCTTCCAGGGACTCGCCTTCCGATACGGCGCATACCATACCCCTCCGGGCGGTTTCGAGCCCGCCCAGGCGGCGGCCCCCATCGACGCCGTGGTCACCGCCGACGGCGCCCGGGACGTCTCCCTCGAGGACATGGAGATCTCCCACGCGGGCCGCTACGGCGTCTGGTTCCGGAGAGGATGCGCCCGGTGCCGCCTCTTCCATTCCCTTCTCTACGATCTCGGCGCCGGCGGGGTGAAGATCGGGGAAGGCTCCATCCGCAAGAACCCGGCCGAGCGGACCGGCGCCATCGAGGTGGACGACAACATCATCCGCTCGTGCGGATGGATCTTCCCGTGCGCGGTCGGCGTCTGGATCGGCCAGAGCGGAAACAACCGGGTCACCCACAACGACATCTCCGATCTCTTCTACACGGGCGTCTCCGTGGGATGGCGGTGGGGCTACGGCTCGAGCCTCGCCAAGAAGAACGTGATCTCCTACAACCGGATCCATCACATCGGAAAGAACGTGCTCAGCGACATGGGCGGGATCTACACCCTGGGCCCCTCGGAGGGCACGGTGCTGAGGGGCAACGTGATCCACCACGTGGACTGCTACTCCTACGGGGGATGGGGCCTCTACACCGACGAGGGTTCCACGGGAATCCTCATGGAAGACAACCTGGTCTACGACACAGAAACCGGCGGGTTCCACCAGCACTACGGCAAGGAAAACGTTCTGCGGAACAACATCTTCGCCTTCTGCGGGGCCCAGCAGGTCCAGGCCACCCGGGTGGAGAACCATCTCTCCTTCACCTTCGAGCGAAACATCGTCTACTGGCGGAAGGGGAAGCTCCTGGGCGGGCCCTGGCGGAGGCTCAGGGTGCGGATGGACCACAACCTCTACCGGCGGGCGGGAGGCAAGCCTTTCGATTTCGCCGGCCTGAGCCTCCGGGCCTGGCGCAGGCTCGGCCGGGACCGGCACTCCCTCACGGCGGATCCCCGCTTCCGGAATCCCAAAAAACGGGATTTCCGCCTCCGTCACGGCTCCCCCGCCCTCGAGATCGGCTTCAAGCCCTTCGATCCCTCCAAGGCGGGCCTCTACGGCAAGCCGGAGTGGGTGAGAAAAGGACGGGACCTCTGAAAACGGGACCCGGCCGCCGTCACCTTCCCTTGGCCGGGACGGCGCCCTTCCACCCCGCCGCCAGCAGGGAGCGCATCCTCTTCACCACCTTGGCGTATTCAGGCCGGCCCGCCACGTTGACGTTCTCCTCCGGGTCCAGCTCGTGGTCGTAGAGCATCTCGGCCACCCGCTTTCCCTTCCGGATCCACTCCGTGTAGAGGAACCGCTTCGTTCCCACGGCCCGGGCACCGCCGGTCCACTTGGCGAAGACCGCCTCCTTCCAGGGCCTCCCCGGGCCGCGGAGATGGGGAACCAGGCTGGTCCCCTCGAGGTGGCCCGGCAGGGGAAGCCCGGCCAGGTCGCACAAGGTGGGATAGATGTCCACCAGCTCCACCAGGGCCTTGCTCCGCACCCCGCCGGGCACCCCGGGTCCCGCCAGAAGGAGAGGGGCGTGGAGGGCGTTTTCCAGGGTATTGTGCTTCCCCCAGAAGTTGTGCTCCCCCAGGTGCCAGCCGTGGTCCCCCCAGAGCACCACGACGGTGTCCTTCTCCAGGCCGAGCCTCCTGAGAGCGTCCAGGACCTTTCCCACCTGGGCGTCCACGTAGCTCACGCAGGCGTAATAGGCGTGGCGCGCCTGGACGTGGAAGGGGATGCTCTTCTTCCGGCCCTTCACCAGGGCGTAGGAGTCGATCTCCCGCGAGCCCTTGAGCCGGGGAGGCGCTCCCTTGGGGCGGAACCGGTTGTCGGCGATCCGGATTTTCTTGGAATCGTAGAGCTTCCAGTATTTCTCCGGCGCGTTGAGCGGCAGGTGGGGCCGCCAGAAGCCGCAGGCCAGAAAGAAGGGCTTGCCCCCACGAGCCAGTCTCTCCAGCTCCGCCACGGCCCGCTTCGCCAGCTTCCCGTCCTGGTAGGCCTCGTCGGGAACGTCGGCGTGCTCGAAGTAGGGTCCCCTTCCCGTCCTTGGATTTATGAAGCGGCCCGACTCCGGGTCCTGCCAGAGACCGTTGGTGTTGTACTTGGCCCATCCCCCCTTGCCGTAGATATGCGCCGACCTCCAGGGGGGCTCGCTCCAGTCCCCGGCCCGGTCCATCTTGTGGTGGAAGACCTTGCCCAGCGAGACGCAGCGATATCCGTGGGACTTGAACCAGGCGGGAAGGGAGACGAAGGGGGCCTTCATCTTCTTGCTGTCCCAGACATACGGTGAGACCCGCACGCCCGTAAGGACCGTAAGGCGCGACGGCCCGCAGACCGGGACCTGGCAATAGGCCCTCTCGAAGAGCGTCCCCCTCCCGGCCAGGCGGTCCAGGTTGGGCGAGAGGGTCTCCTTGTGGCCGTAGCACCCGAGCTGGGTCCTCAGGTCGTCCACCACGAGAAAGAGCACGTTGGGCCTCTTTTTCCTCCTTCCTGGTCCCGCCTTCCCGGGGCCCGCCGCGAGACAGGACGAAAGAGTCGATGCCGCCCCCGCTCCCATCCAACCCAGGAAGCGCCTCCGATCCCATGCCGATTCCAGGCGCAAAGGAAACCTCCTTTCCGGCGTGATCCGCCCCAGGGACCTCCCGCGGGCCGGCGGAGACGAACGAGTCCCGCCTCCCACAGGAGGTCTTCCGGCAAACTACCTCTCCAGGGGCCCGAAACCAAGGGCCCGCCGGGGAAAGGGGGGTGGACCCGTTTCCCGTGCCGGCCTATTCTGGATCCGTCCTGAAGGCGCCGGGGAAAAACCGCCGCCGGACATTTTCAGGAGAGCGTCCATGGACAACGAATACTTGCGAGCCGTCGGCATCCTGGTCCTGGCGGGAGTCATCCCATTCCTCGCCCATCTCCTTCATGGAGGCAAACTCTCCGAATGGAAGCGTCCTTTTCTCCTGGCCCTCAACATCGTCGGCTTCCTCGGCGCCTGCGCGGCCTTGGCCTATATCTTGAGCGACTCCGTCACCGCGGCCGGAGGGGTGGTGTTGGTCCTTCTCTGGACGGGAATCACCGTGGCGGGCCATAAGCTGGTCTTCGGGGAAAGCAACTGGAGGAAGGACCTGGAAAAACGGAGAGCCGCGAGAAGGAGGAAAACCCACCCGGCCGGGGACCAGGATCCGGCGGGACGATATTGAAACCCCAAACGCGCCGAAAGGCGGGACCAGGCGGATGAAAACAAGACAAGGCCGTCTTCTTCTCCTTTTCTCTCTCCTTCTCTCCCTTCCCGCCGGAGCGGCTCCTCCCGCGAGGGGCCCTTGGGCGCCCCACAGGACCGGGAAAGCCCTCCGCAAGTGCCTGGTGGCCACCCGCCGGATCCGGGCCCGGAAGAACCGGACCACCCGGAAGGTCCACGTCTGGTTCCTGCTCCCCCGAAACGAACCGGGACAGGTCGTGGAAGACCTGGCGCTCCAGCCCGAGCCCAAGGAGATCCTGACCGACAAGTTCGGCCGGAAGATCGCCCACTTCTACTTCCCCGAAATCCCGGCCGGGGAAACCCGCGTGGTCCGATGGGCCGCCAGGATCGCCACCGCGCCCGTGCGCTTCCTCGCGGCAAAGAAAAACCGCTCGCCCGGGCTGAAGGCCGGCCCGGAAATCCGCCGCCTCTACCTGGCCGACGGCCCTTACTATGGCATCCATTCTGCTTATATCCAGAAAGTCACGGCCCGGATCCGGGGCCGGGAAAAAGACCCGGCCCGCCTGGTCCGGAAAGTCGCCCTCTACCTGGAAAGACACCTGAGCTACGAGATGGTCGGAGGCTGGGACAAGGCCGAGACGGTCCTGAAAAGGGGGACCGGCTCCTGCAGTGAATACACCTACAGCTTCATCGCCCTCTGCAGGGCCTTAGGCGTCCCGGCCCGCTTCGTGGGGGCCACCATGCTGAGAAGGAGGGAAGGCCCCTCCTTCGACAGGGCCCACCACAGGTGGGCCGAGGCCTTCCTGGAAGGATACGGCTGGGTCCAGGTGGACCCCCTCCGGCGGGACTGCCTGGGACCAGACGCCTTCACCATCTCCAGCCCCCGCTGCGTGCTGGGCCACGGCGACGGGGGGGAAGAGCCCATGGGCTGGAAGTACACGTCCGTGGCCCGGGCCGGGGGCCGTCCCGCCATCGACGAAGAGTATTTCTGGTGCGGGGACCCGGGCAAGAAGACTTTCCGGCGCGTTCTCGACCTCGGCGCCCAGGGCTCAAGAAACAATGAAATTCCCCGGGCCCGGGTGAAGTCCCTGGCCGCGATCGGAGCGGGTCTTTGCGTCCCCTTCCTGGCGGATTCCCTGGCATCCAGGAAGGAAAAAGCCCGCGAGGAAGCCGCCCGCGCCATCATCGGGATCTCCCCCAGGGCCGCCCGGGACATCCGGTATCGCTTCCGCCGGTCCCGGAAGGTGTGGGAACTCTTCTCCAGGGCCCTGGCCGAGGCCCTGGGCCGGAAAAGAAAGGCCCGGACCGGAAAATGGATGGTTCTCTTCCCCTGGAAAGGAGCCTCCCCCGGCCGGAAGGTCCCGGGCCCCTTCAAGGCGAAGAAAGGTCTTCTCACCAATTCGGGCGCCGACGGCTCGGCCCTCTTTCCCTGGGTGACGGGAGACCGTTATCTCATCGACCTCACCTTCCGGACCGTCGGAGAGGGAGCATGCGCCCTTCTATTCGCCCGCGACGGCGAGGACGGCTTCCTAAGGCTCCCCTTCTTTCCTCCGGACTCCCCTCTCCGCAAACGCAACTACCTCCAGGGGACCAGCACGAGCTGCCGGAGGGGCCTCTACGGGGTCGAACCGGGCAAGCTCCACCGGGCCGTCGTGGCCGTGGACCGCTGGAAGGCCGTCTTCTTCCTGGACGGAAAGAAAGTCTTCGAGCAATCCGACCCCGCCGTGGGCCCGGGCCGGATCGGGCTCTCCGCCTGGGGCGGAAGGACCACCTTCTCGGTCCGCCGCCTGAGAGTCCTGGACCTTCCCCCCGGCAAAGAGATGGAAAAGGCCCTGGCCGACCTGGGCCTGCCCTCCGGGAAAAAATAGCCCCCTCCGAGAAAAGACCCGGTGTTGCATCCCCCCTGCCCATCCAGAACGGCGACTCCGTCCCTACCGGGAAGGGGAGCGCCCCTTCCGGGCCCAAGAGAGCGAGCTTCCCGGCTCTTTTGGGAGCCCCACGCCGCTTTCCGCCCCCCGGGAGCTGAGGCCCTGCCGAAGTGGTTGAAAAAGGAGGGGATCCCCCATAGCGTGAGGCCATGAAACCCGCCAAGTTTCCGGTCCTTCTCCTCCTGGGCCTGGTCCTTTTCCTGCCGGCCCAGGGATGCATGACGGCCCTGGCCCTGGTTCGTCCCTCCACCCTGGAGAAGAGCCACGACCTGCCCTGGTTCTTCGTGACGGAGAACGCAGCCGGAGGGGTGGCGGGCTACCTTCTTTCCCACACGTGGAAGGGCGCCCTCCTCGGCTTCGGCGTGGGCGCCGCGGTAAGCATCGGGGACTACTTCCTCTAC
>JALUZX010000098.1 GCA_027011425.1 Planctomycetota bacterium | reverse complement strand
ATCCTGGACCAGCGCAACCCCAGGTTCGCGAACCCGGATCTCCCCGTTTCCGCCGTCCTGGCCATCCGCCTTCTCGCCCCGGATCTTACCGCTCCCAAGGGCCTCCATCTCGCCCTGGAGGCTTCCCGGCGCCTCCTGGACTTCATGAGGGACAAGACCGTTAGCCCCTTCGCCCGGGCCCACGTGCCGGCGGCCCTCTCCCGGCTTCTGGGCCGGGAAGGAGAACCTTCTGGCCCCAAGTTCCGGGCCCGGGGAGGGGACCTTCTCCACCCCGGGCCTTGGGACGAGGTCCGGGCGCTCCGCAAGGAAGCCGTCGACCTGATGAAGGGGTGCCTGAAAGGGCACAAAGAGAACCCCATGGTTCTCCAGTCCTGCGCGCTGGCTCTCGGGGAGATGGGGAACCCGGCGGACCATTCCCTGGTTCATCTCCTGGAAAGAGTTTCGAGGGGGAACTTGGTTCACGACCTGCAGGCGCGGTTCTTCGCGGATATCTCCCTGGGGTATCTTGGCGGCGCGGGCTCGAAGGAAGCCGTGGAATTCCTCGCCTCGATGCTCATGAAGGGGGGCAGGAAGTTCGAAAGACCCTGGGTGGCCCTCGGCCTGGGCGTGAGCCAGGCGGAGCTTTTCAAGCGCAAGAACCGGGGGACACCCGGAGTGGGCGACGTGTTGGAAAAGGCCTTCAAGGAAACACGCCACCCCCTTTGGCGGGGCGCCGTGGCCGTGGCCCTGGGGCTCGCCCGGCGCCGGACCTCCGGCCCCCTGGTCCAGTTGGAAATGGACAAGACCCGGATCCCCGAATTCAAGGGGTATTGCGCCCTCTCCTTGGGCCTGATGAAAGAGAGGAATGCCGCCCGGGACCTGGGGGAAATCCTGAAGAAATCCTTCCTTCTTCCCACTCTCCTCCGGCAGACCGCCGTGGGCCTGGCATTGATGGGCGAGAAGTCCGTGGTGGACACCCTGCTTCGGGCCTTGAGGCAAGGCCCCCAGAACCTGGCGGCCCAGTCGGCCTTGGCCACGGGACTTGGTTTCGTGGGGGATCGCCGGGCGGTCCCTCCCCTGGTGGACATGCTCTTCGACAAGAACCTGCCCCGAACCACCCGGGCCTTCGCGGCCGTGGCCCTGGGGCTGGTGGGCGACAAGGAGGACCTCCCCTGGAACTCCAAGATCGCCTTCGGCCTCAACTACAGGGCCAACGTGGAGACTTTGTGGGGTGGAGATCTGGGCAGGCAGCAGGGCCTCCTGGATCTTTGGTAACCGAGGGGGGTTTTCAGGCCGCCTCGAAGGGCTCAAAGTAATGAGGTCCTGTCTCGCGGCCCCCTGGCCGGGCCCCCCGAGGGTGAAGAGGGCGTCCGGTGGAGAGAAACTCCCGGAAGGCGGAAAGGGAAGGAGGCGGAAGGATGAGGAGAACCGTCGCGGGGTTGGCCGCCCTTTTTTTCGTCTTCACTGTAAACGACGTGGTCCGAGCTCACGGGGGAAGGTATCTGGGTCCGGGTCCCCTGAGCCCTCCTTCCGCCCGCCCGGCCCCGGGGAGAAGGCCTGCTCGGCTTGCCTTTCCTCCGGCGGCGCTTCCCGCTTTCTCTCTCCTGGATTGGCGCTTCTGGTGGGAACTGAACAAGGATCCCTACCTGGTTCTCTACAGGCGGACCGACAGGTGGACCCCCGAGCATTCTCCCTGGCGGTCTCATACCCCCCGTTGGCCTCCGAAAAAGAGGCTGGAACTCATGGTCGCCCCTCTCCTGAGAAAGGCCCTGGGAAAGACCCGGGACAGGGAAATCGTCTCTTCCTGTCTGGTGGCCCTGGCCAGGATCGGGGGAGGGAAGGGACTTGTGGATCTTTTCCGGCGGTATCTTTCCGGCAGTGACCGGATCGTTTCCGAGACGGCCGTCCTCTGCCTGGGGATCGCCGGCCATGAGGAGGCTCTTCCCGACTTGCTGGGAATCTTCCAGGATCGGCCCGGGGGAAGGAAACTCCTTGGGTTGGATGGACCCGTTGGATTTCGAAAGCGGGCTTTCGCCGGGTACGCGCTTGGGCTTCTGGCCTGGTCTTCGAAGAACTCCGAGACCAAGAGGCGGATCTTCCGGGCGGCCAAGGAGATCCTGGAGAAGAGCCGGAAGGAGTCCAGGGATGTCTGTGTTTCGGCCCTCCAGGCCCTCAGGCTCCTCCACCCGGACCTCTCCCGCCCCGGCCAGGCCCGAACGGCCTTCAAGGCGGCCCGTTTCCTCCAGGATTTTCTGAAGAAGGGGAAGGGCTCTCCCCTGGTACGGGCCCATGTTCCGGCGGCCCTCTCCAAGCTCCTCGGAAGGGAGAGGGTGAAGCCGGGAAGGATTTCCCCCGCCGCCAGGATCTACCTTTCTCCCGGGGCCGAATGGGACCTCTTGAGAAGGGAGGCGATCGATTCCCTCGTGGGCATCCTTGAGAAGACCAGGCCTCATCCCTTCCTCGCCCAGTCCTGCGTCCTGGCCTTGGGGGAGATGGGAAGTCCCGGGGACGGGGAACTCCTCCGGCTCCTCGAGGGGATCTCGGAAAGAAGGACCCTCCGGGACCTGCAGGCCTCCTTTTTCGCCTATATCTCCCTTGGTTATCTAGGAGGCGCCGGCTCGGATGAGGCCGTGGACTACCTGGCGGAGCGGCTCCTGGAAAAGAAGAGGAAGATGGACAAGCCCTGGATCGCCCTGGGCCTGGGGGTGAGCCAGGCGGAACGTCTTTTACGGAAGAAACGGAGGTCGGAAGAGGCGATCAATTCCCTGGAAGAGGCATTTCGACAAACCCGCAATCCTGTTTGGAGGGGGGCCTCGGCGGTGGCCCTGGGCCTCGCCCAGGACCTGGAAGCCGGGATCTCGCTCAAGAAGGTGATGAACGAGACGGAGGATGATTCCTTGCGAGGGTATTGCGCTCTCGCCCTTGGCATGATGAGCTACAAGGACGCCCAGGAGGACCTGAGGAACCTCCTCGAGGAGGACGGGAAGCCCCCCTTCCTTGGCCGGGAAACCGGGATGGCTTTGGGGCTCCTGGGCTATAAGTCCGTAACTTCCCTCTTTCTCGAGAAATGTAGAAAAGGGACCCGGAACGAGGACTTGCTCTCCGGGATGGCCATGGCCGTGGGATTCCTCCGGGACCGGAGAGTCCTTCGTCCCCTCCTGGACCTCCTCCTGGACAAGAAACTCCCCCCTCTCTCCCGGGCCTTCGCGGCGGTGGCCCTGGGGATGGTGGGCGACAAGGAGGACCTTCCCTGGAACTCCAAGATCGCTTCCGGTCTCAACTACAGGGCCAACGTGGAGACCCTGACGGGAGGCGCCGGGGGCATCCTGGATATCCTTTGACAGCCTTGCGGAAGAGGGCGACCAAGGGCGGACCGTCACCCTTGACAGAGGCGAAAAAAGTCTTGTCCAGTCCGACGCGGCCCACAAATCACGAACTGGACAAGACTTTTGTCGCCTCTGTAAACAGTGCGCCAGGAAAAGGCCCCAAACCTGGCAGGTCCTCACCAGAACGGGGGCTGGGCGTCAGCCCCGCCGTATACCCTCGCCGCGCCGCCCCGCACCCTCCTCTTGGAGGAGGCGGGGCGGGCCCCAGCCGGGCCTTTGCCCGCCGTTTCCGGCTGAATGCTGACAGTAGCACCCTTTCCAAGCCTCCCCTACCCACAGATTCTGCGGAGGAGGCAAAATTTCAAACTTGGGGAAGGTTCCGATTTTTTTGGGGTTTTCGAGGGTCGGGACTTTTGTCGAAACCGTCACTCTTCCCGGCCCGGCAGGGCCAGAAAGAGGATCAGGCCCGCCAGGAGGGCCAGGACGGCCCTTCCCGCCCACCGGGCCTTCTTTTCCAGGGTCAGGCCCTCGAGGAGGGCGGTTCGCTCCTTTTCCAGCAGGGCCAGGCTTCGGGCGGCTTGTTCGCCCAGGGGGCTCTTCTTCCCTTTCTCCCCCATCAGGGCCAGGGCCTTTCTGTAGGCCCGTTCGGCGCTGCCGAGCTTCCGGATCCGGAAGAGAGTATCTCCCAGGATGACCATGGGATAGGGCCTCCCTGGAAAGCGCCTCACCGTTTCCTTGGCCATTTCCAGGACCCTGCCGGGGGGGAGGCCCTCTTTCACAGCCCGGTAAAGTAGCATCTCAGCTTTCTCCGGGCTCTCCTGTGCCCGTGCCGGGCCGGCCGCGAGGACCAGGAAAAGGAGGGCCCGGAATGGGGGCCGCCTCATTGGAGCGCCTCCTCCAGGGCCTTCAGGTAGGCCTTCCATGTGGCTTCTTCCAGGGGACACCAATCGTCCCTGAACCAGGGGCCCTTTCCCGGGCCCAGGATGGTCCACTCTCCCCTGCGGGAGAGGGCCTTTCCGAGGCGGGCCAAAGGAGGAGGGCGGGAAGGGGATTCGAACCGGCGCGGATCGGGGGGCGCCCCCTTCCGGGCGGCCAGAAGAAAATTGCGCGATTCGGGTATGGGCGCGAGAAGGGCCTTGCCGAAGGCCTTGGCCAGAGTGCGGGCCAGGGGACGGGCCAGGAGGCCTTCCCTGGAAGGATCGGCCACGTTCACCGCCACCACCCCGCCTGGCTCGAGGATCCTTTTCACCTCCCTGAAGAACTCCAGAGTGGCAAGCTGGAAGGGGATGTAGATCTGGGAGGAATAGGCGTCCACCACGATGAAACGGTAGGGACCGCGGGCGCACCTGGTGAATACCCGCCCGTCCACGCCCTGGTGGATCTTCGCCTCCGGCGGGAGGTCCAGGAATCGGCGTCCCGCCTTCACGCAGGCCGGGTCGATCTCCACGCCCTCCAGGCGGAGGCCGGGCCCGAAGTTTTCTTCCAGGAGCCGCAGGCAGGTCCCGCCGGCGGAACCGATGGATAGGACCCGCCCTCCTTTTTGCAAAGGTTCGGCGCAAAGAAGAGCGGCCAGGCAGAGCGCGTCGTAGTAACGCCCTCCCGTGTTGCCGCGCATTCCCAGGCCAAGGACGGAGTGGAAGGAGTCCAGGCCCTCGTTGAGAGCCAGGACCCGCCAGGTCCGGCCTTCCTCCTCTTTCTCCAGGACCCGGACGAACTGGTAGGGGCTTTCCTTTTGAAAGAGGACTTTCGCGTCCTGGGGCCTTGGGGCGACCTGAGCCGAGGGCAGGGTGAATCCGGTCCCCGCCATGAGCCCCGCGGCAAGGAGAAAGAGGAGGAGGGAAGCCGTTCTTCTTCTTTTCCCGGGCCCGGAGCCTGCTTCCAGGAGGGCCCCGGCCAGGACGAGAACCGCCCCGGAGAGAAAGAGGGTCCACCGGGACCCCAGGGCGGGGACGAGCCACCAGGTGGGCAGGAAGGTCCCGGCCAAGGCCCCCAGGGTGCCCAGGGCGTAGACCATGCCGCTCGCCCGGCCCACCCGGCCGGGATCCCCCGCCGCCCATGCTTTCACCAGGAAGGGAGGAACCATTCCCAGGAGGAATACGGCGGGACCGAAGAGGAGGGCCGAGACGGGAAGGGAGGCGGCCGCCATTGCTCCCAGGGCGCTTTCCAAGGGAAGGGATGGATCCACGAAGAGGCGGGCCAGGGGAGGAAGGAGCAAGGGCGACGCGGCGGAGAGGACCCCTCCCGCGAGAAGGGGGATCCCCGGCCTCGGCCGGTGGGCCCGGTCGGCCAGGCGTCCCCCCAGCAGGTAGCCCGCCGCCAGGGCGCCCAGGACCAGGCCGATGATGTTGGTCCAGGCCTGGACGGAAGTCCCGAACCAGGGGGCAAGGAGGCGGACCGCCGTAATCTCCAGGGCCATGGACCCTGCCCCCCCGGCGAGGGCGGCCAGGCCCAGGAGAGCCCTGGATGGCCCGGACCTACCTGACTCCTCCCCCACCGCTGTCCTTTTTTTCGGCCGACGAGGACTTGGATTCCGTCTTGGGAACCTGGATTCCCACCAGGGGGTAGGTGGTGACGAACTGGGGATCGTTGTTGAGGGCCGGCATGATCGCCAGGCTCAGGCTCCGGGTGACCTTGAATTCCTGCGCCTTTCCGTTCGTGACCACCGTGATGGGCTTGTCCAGGTCCACAAGGTCGTCGTTGAGGAGGAGATTGTAGGACGAAATGTTCCGAGCCTTTACGGTGATACGGTTGGTCTTCTTGTCGGCCGTAACTTCGATGACAGGCAGGTCCGCCTCGGTCTTGGCGTCCTCCACGAACTTGTCGTACTTGGAGATCTGAACCCACCAGTGGCTGCCCAGCACGCTGAACAGGGGCTGGAAAACCAGGTGCGGCGGGGCGGGGTTTCTTTTCCGGGCCCGGATCCAGTCCACCACCTTCTGGTTGAGGGAGGGGAACGGGAACTTCTCTCCTTCCAGGATCGTGCAGTTGTCGTAATTGAAGAGCTTGATCAGCTTGAGGAACCACTCCGCGTTGGGCTTGGTTGCCTGGGAGACCAAAAAGAGCGTGGGGAGGTTGGCGAAGTCCCTCACCACCGCTCCCTGGAGAGGCCTCGGGTCACGGATGACGAGGCCGGCGAAATACCTGGGGGCCACGTTGGCGAAATAGAGGGCCAGGCTGGTGGACTCCTTTCCGCCTTCCAGGATGATCCGGTTCCAGTCCACCTTGTGCCTGGTCAGGAATTCGTTGAAGGAGAACAGGATGGAGCCGAGCCACTCGGAGAGGAGCTGGTCGGGGCTGGAGGGCTTGCCCTCGGCCTTGAGATCCGGCGGGAGATCGGGGGAGAACAAGATGTGGTCCTGGAGAAGGGGGGATCCTGCGTAGAGGTTCTTCAGGTGGTCCCTGCCGCTGTACCAGTTCTTGGTTTCGCTCCTCATGGTGGGAAGGGAAATGATGAGGGGGAAGGGCCTCTTCTTGCTCTCCAGCGGATATTTTTTGGGAATCCAGTATCCGAAGGTGTGCACCTTGGGTTGCCGGGCCCCGGGGATCTTTTCCTTGTATTGGCCCTGGAAGAAATCCCCCGGCCGGGTCTTGGCCTTTTTGTAATTGAAGCCCTGCCGGAGCACGGCTCTCAGGTCCCCGGTGGAGGCGAGGAAGTTGAACTTCTTGCGTTTTTCCAGGGTTTCGATGGTCTTTTTCAGGGTCTCGAAAGCCTTGGCCTTCTTGGAACCCAGCCTGAACTTCCGTTCCGGTCTCTTCTCGTTCTTGTAGGCGATGATCAGGGTCACATACTTGTTCAGTTTCTGGGCGATCCTCCGGATTTCCCCGGGAGAGAGGACCCCGGCCTTCTTCTTGGAAGAAGGAGACTGGGCTAGGGCGCTCAAGGGGAGAGCCCCGAGCAGGAGAGCAAGACACCAAAGGAAAAAGGACCTCATTCCGGTCACCTCGTGGTTCGCAACTTTGGTCGTAGGCATTTCACGGGATTCCCCCCATCCTAGCCCCGATCCGCGGGACCTGTAAACCTTGGGCCCGGCAGGATGAGAGACTCACCCCCCATGCATCGTCCGCGCTAAAAGAACCTCCTTCCACAGCAAAAAGCGGACCGTGTCCATAGAAGCCAGGCATAGGGTTGAGGCGCGGGGAGCATGAGGGAGGGACGAAGCGCCTTTTCCGCCTCCTCTCTCCCGCCTCTGTCCAGGAGCAGGAGCCCCAGGCTGATCCGGGGATCCCTGGTTTTCAAAGGGCTCGCGGCGGCCAGGCCCCTGCGAAAGCACTCCTCGGCCTTCACCTTCTCCCCCAGGCATTTCCATGTGAGGCCTTCGTCCGTGGGAAGAGCCGGGTCTCCAGGGAGGGCTTCGGCTCTCTCCCGAAGAACTTTCGCGGCCTCCCGGTAACGCCCTGTATGCCTGAGGGCCACGGCCAGGTTCAAGGCGGGCCAGGCCTGGCGGGGGAAGGCCCGGTACAAGGCCCGGAAACCCCGGATGGCCAGGTCCGGCCGTCCTCTCCGGTCCATGAGCACCAGGGCCTGGAAGAAGGCCTGCAAAAAGGGGGCCTTCCGCCATCCTCCTAGCAGGGCCTGGAGCCCCTCCTCCAGAACCTTGGGGAATTTCTTTTTCTCCCTGGCCCTCCCGATTCCGTTCCAGGCCCGGACATACCAGGCCGGGGCCCATGCAGGGAGCCCCGTTCCCTTCCCGGTCACCCGGGAGAGGAGAGAAAGGGCCGGGCCCCAGCGTTTTCTTGCCAGGAGGAGACGGGCCGTCTCCCGGAGGACTTTCCAGGTCTCCTTCTCCTTTCCTTTGGGTGGTGGGAGGCGAAGGCTCCCAAGGACCCGGGATGCCTGTTCCGGGTCGTTCAGGAGGAGCCAGGCCCGGGCTTCCACCAGGGGGGCTTCCCTTCCGCCGAGTGCCAGGGCCTTGAGTGCCTCCCTGGCCCATTTTTCCCGTTCCGTTCTGGTCTTGGCCCGGGAGGCACGTTCCACGAGGCGGGCTGGAGGCTCCTGGGCGGGGGAACCGGTCCCATACCCAAGGACGGCCAGAGCCAGGCTCAGAAGGAAAGTTCCACCCCCTTTTCGCCTTCCAGGATTTCTCCGCATGGAAAGGCCTCCTCTCCCCTCTTTTTCAGGTCTTTCAAAACGGCTTTCTCCTCCTCGGGGGGAAGGACGAGGAGAAAGCCGAAGCCCATGTTGAAGACCCGGTAGGCCTCTTCCCGCCGGATCCCCCCCATTTCGACGATCAGGTCGAAGATGGCCGGCCTGGGCGCCTTGGTCGTGTCGATCCGGGCCCGGCAGCCCGCCGGCAGGATCCTGGGGAGGTTGTCGGGAATTCCGCCTCCCGTGATATGGGCCATTCCATGGATGGAGAATTTGTCCAGCAGGGGGAGGACCGCGTGGAGGTAGGACCGGTGCACGGCGAGCAAGGCCTCCCCCACGCTCCGGCCCAGGCCCCGGGCCGAGTCCTCCGGCCTCAGTCGGCCCACGCCGAAGAGGACCTTCTGGGCCAGGCTGTAGCCGTTGGTATGGAGGCCCGAGGAGGGAAGCCCCAGGATCCGGTCGCCGGGGCGGATCTCCCGGCCGGTGATCACTTTTCCCCCGGGCACGATCCCCACGATCGTCCCCACCAGGTCGAAATCTCCCTTCTGGTAGAGGCCGGGCATCTCCGCCGTCTCCCCGCCGAGCAAGGCCATTCCATTCGACCGGCACCCCTGGACCAGGCCTTCCAGGAGGCCCTGGAGAACGTGGGCCTCCAGGTTTCCCATGGCGATGTAATCCAGGAAGAAGAGGGGGCGGGCGCCCTGGACCAGGATGTCGTTGACGCAGTGGTTCGCCAGGTCCCGGCCGACCGTGTCGTAGCGCCGCATCTTCTGGGCCAGCCTGACCTTGGTCCCCACCCCGTCCGTGGAGGCCACCAGGACTCCCTTTCCCAGCCCGGCCTGTTCCAGGTCGAAGATCCCCCCAAAGGAACCCTGCTCGTGGGCTACTCCAGGGATGAAGGTGGAGCGGACCTTCTCCTTCATCTCTTCCAATGCCCGGGCGGCCTTGTCGATGTCCACGCCGGCGTCCTTGTAAGTCAGGCCCTTCTGGTCTTTCTCCTTGCCCGCCATCCGTTCCTCCTGCTTTCCTTTCCCCCCTGCCCGGTCTCTTCCTCCCCGGCGAAGATGGCGGCAGGTAGACGAAAGGTCCAGGGCCAGTATATTCCTTCCCATGAAAAGAGTGGCAGTTTTAGGTGCGACGGGTTCCATCGGAACCCAGACCTTGGACCTTCTGGAGGGGCGGGGGGACCTTTTCCATGTGGTCCTGCTTTCCGCCCATCGGTCCGGGAAGGCTCTGGCCGGGCTGGTCCGCTCCTTTCGCCCCGAGGCGGTTGCCTTGACCCACCCGGAGGGCGTCCGGTCTTTCCGGGAGAATTTTCCTGAAATGGGTTCCCTGCGCCTCTTCCAGGGCCAAGGGGCCGTGGAAGAAGCTCTCCGCTCCTTGGAGCCGGACCTGGTCGTGCATGGAATCACCGGCGCCGCCGGCGTGGGGCCCACGATGGCTGCCTTGGAAGCAGGCTCCGACCTGGCTCTGGCGAACAAGGAGTCCCTGGTGATGGCCGGCGCCCTGGTGCGGGAAAAGGCCCTGGAGAAGGGGGTCCGGATCCTTCCCGTGGACAGCGAGCACGCGGCAGTTTTCCAGTGCCTCAAGGGGGAGAGGGATGGGGCCCGGAAGGTGCGCCGGATCTTTCTCACCGCCTCCGGGGGGGCCTTGAGGGACCTTCCCCCGGAGCAACTCCCCTCGGTCACTCCCGAGCAGGTTCTGCGCCATCCTACGTGGAACATGGGGCCCCGGGTGACGGTAGGCTCGGCCACCATGATGAACAAGGCCTTCGAGATCCTGGAAGCCCACTGGCTCTTCGATCTTCCTTCCCCCCGGATCCAGGTCCTGATCCACCGCCAGTCCATCGTCCACGCCCTGGTGGAGTTCGTGGACGGTTCCATCCTTGCCCAGATGGGCGTGCCCGATATGCGGGTTCCCATCCTGGCGGCCCTGGGCTGGCCCGAGCGCCTCCCTTCGGAACTGGCTCCTTTCGACCCGGTCCGGTTTTCCATGTTGACCTTCGAGGCGCCCGATCCGGAACGTTATCCCGCCTTGGCCCTGGCCCGGCAGGTCCTGGAGATGGGCGGCGACTCGGGCACAGCCCTGAACGCGGCCGATGAAGTAGGGACGGAAGCCTTCCTTGAAGGAAGGATTCCTTTCCCCAAGATCGTGGCCCTGGCCCGGGCCGTCCTGGAGGGCCATCGGCCCAAGAGCCCTGCTTCCCTGGAAGAGGTCCTGGAGGCGGACCGGAAGTCCAGGGAGGAAGCAAGGAGAATCCTGGAGGAATGGTGAACCTCATCATTGTATTGCTGGGGATCGGGGCGGTGATCCTGGTCCACGAGTTGGGCCACTTCCTGGCGGCCCGATACGCCGGGGTCCGGGTGGAGACCTTCTCCATCGGCTTCGGTCCCCGTCTCTTCGGCTGGAAGCGCGGAGGCGTGGATTACAGGGTCTCCCTGATACCCTTGGGCGGATACGTGAAGATGGCCGGAGAGGAACCCGGGTCCGGCGCCGTCTCGGAAGGGGACCTGGGATCGAAGACCGTGGGCCAGAGGCTTCTCATCTTTTCCGCCGGGGTGATCATGAACTTTCTCTTCGCCCTGGTGGGATTCGCCGTGGCTTTCTCCGTGGGCGTGCCTTTCCGGCCCCCCGTCCTGGGGAGGGTCGTCAAGGGGGGACCGGCCTGGGAAGCTGGGATCTCCGAGGGAAGCAGGGTCCTGGCGGTGGGAGAGACCCGGGTCCTCTCTTTTGCGGACATCTCCACCTCGGTGGCCCTGGGCGGTGACCGGCTGGTCTTCACCATCCTTCCGCCGGGAGAGAAGAAGCCCAGGAAGGTGGAGGTCCACCCCTATTTCGACAAGACCACGGGTTTCAACCGGATCCTCGTGGAGCCCCCCATGGAGGACAAGGTGTTCCTCCATGTGGATCCGGGGGGGCCTGCCGGGAAGGCCGGGTTGAAAGAGGGAGACGAGCTTCTCCTGGTGGACGGCAAGGACGCGCGGAAGCTGGACTCCAAGGCCCTGGCCGCCCTCCTGGAGAACCCCAGGCCCATAAGGTTGAGTGTTGCGCGGAAGGACAAGTCCGGCCGGGTCTCCCGGAGGGATGTCACGGTGAAGCCCGTTCTGAAGGACGGGCCCTACCGGATGGGCGTGCAGGCCCTCACCAGGAAGATCCGGGCCCTCCGCCTCACCGACCCCCTTGTGACCCGGTCGGGCCTGAGAAAGGGGGACGTGATCCTCCAGGTCCGGGGAAAGACGGTCTACACCCGGGACGACCTGGAAAAGGCGCTTTCCAAGGTCCGGGGGACCGTGATCTTCCTGGTGCGAAGACCCGCCGCCCCTGCGCGGGGGAAGGATGAAACTGGCCGAGACTCCTTCCGCATAATCCGGCTCAACGTAACTATCCCCGGGCCTGCCGCGGCCAAGGAGTTCCTTGAGAATCTGGCCTTCGATCCCGACGGAACCTATGTCCTCCCCAGGAAGGATTCTCCCGCCGCCAGGGCGGGGATACGTCCGGGCGACCGGATCGCGGCCGTCGGTTCCAGGCCCCTGAAGGAGTGGAAGGACCTGGTGGCCGCCGTCTCCGCCTCCCGGGACGGGCGGATGACCGTCCAGGTGGAACGGGGAGGAAAGCTCCTGAAGATGACCCTCCTGGCCGAGAGGATGAAGCTCCCCGACTACGGTTTCCAGCCCTATTCTGCCTTCCGGATGGAAAAGCTGAAGGCCTCCGGTATCCCCGATGCCTTCGTCCTGGGATTCACCAATTCCTGGGGAATGTTCAAGCAGGTCTACTTGACCCTGAAGAAGATCCTCTCCGGGGGGGTGGCGGCCAAGAACCTGGGTGGTCCCATCATGATCGTCAGCACATCGGCCTCCCTGATCCAGCAGGGGCTGATGAAGTTCCTATGGTTCCTGGCGGTGGTCTCGGTGAACCTCTGTTTCCTCAACCTCTTGCCCATTCCCATCCTGGACGGCGGGTTGATCCTGTTTTTGCTCATCGAGAAGATCAAGGGCTCCCCAGTGAGCGAGAGGGTCATGGTCTGGGCCCAGGTGGCGGGCCTGGCCTTGGTCCTCGGCCTGGTGATCTTCGTCACCTACAACGACATCCTTCGCCTCATCTCCTGACGAAAAATCGAGGAGGATACGCCCCATGGGGTCCAAGGGAGCGGCCTGGATGGAACTCTTCCGGTTTCCCCTGGCCCTCACCGTGGCGGGAGACCTCCTGGCCGGGGCGGCCGCCGCCGGCTCCGGCCCCGGGCCCTGGCTTCTCCCGGCCTTCGCGGGCTCTGCCTGCATATTCCTGGGAGGCGTGGTCCTCAACGACGTCGTGGACCTTCCTGAGGACCGGAAACACCGCCCCGGGAGACCTCTCCCTTCCGGCCGGGTGGGCCCCTACAAGGCCATGGGCGCCGGACTGGGCCTGCTGGTGGCGGGGATCCTCCTTCCCTGGGCCTTTCTCCCGGAGCCGTCGGTCCTTTTCTGGCTCGCCCTGGCCGGGACGGCCGCCTTCTACGACCTGGCCCTGAAGCAGAGGGCCCGGTGGGGCCCGTGGATCCTGGGCGCCTGCCGGGCCCTGGACACCTTTGCCGGCGGGTTCGCCGCCACCCGCCCGGGGAGGCCCTTCCTCCCCCTTGCTGCTGCGGCCTTCCTGGTCGGGGTCTACGCGGGCCTGGTCACCTTCCAGGCCGGGAAGGAGGTGAGGCCCGCTTCCCCCTCCCGGAACCGGGCGGGTGG
>JALUZX010000097.1 GCA_027011425.1 Planctomycetota bacterium | reverse complement strand
CCCCAACCTTCCCCTCATGGTCCTGGGGGGCCCGGGAGCCGTGGAGGCCGCGGAAGAAGCGGCCCACCTGCTCCACCTTGGCCGGACGGGCCTTCACAGGGCGCGCCCGGAATCCCTGCTCCACCAGGTTCTCCTGGCGGCCCTGGCCGAGGGGGTGGCCCGGGGGGCAGCCCGTCTGGCCCTTCCCGGTTCTCCCGCCTGGGACCCTGCGCCGGGCTCCCTCCCGGAAAAGGCCCTCGCCTGGAAGAGACGGGCCTGGAGGAGGCTGCTTGCGGGCCGGCCGGACCTTCCCTCACCTGGGGGGCTCTCCCCTTCCCAGGCGGGAGCGGCGGCCCACCTCCTGGGATACGCACTGGCGGAACGCCTCCTGGCCGGGCCGGACGCTTCGTCCCGGCTCCGCCGGCTGGCCGCCCGGACACCGCCCCCCACGGCGGAGGAGACGGCTTTCCTGCTCATGGGATTCCTCGGCGGGGAGGGACGATGAAAGGCCGCGTCGCAAGGGTCTGGACCCTCGTTTCCGGAATCCTGATCCTGGTCCAGGCGGGGTGCGTGGTGCGGATGGACCCGGACGAGACCCCTTGGTGCCTGCAAGCCGTCCCCACCCCGGAAGGAAGGCTCTTCCCCACGGGCGTCCTGGAGACCCAGGAAAACGGCCGTCCCCGGAGGGTCTACCTGGAGGCGGCCCGGGAAGGCCGCAGGATCGGCCTGGCCCTGGTCCGGACGCCCTCGGGGGAGATCCGCGTGGCCGACCTGGTTCCGGGGGGGCCGGCGGCGCGGGCGGGGTTCAGGCCGGGCCAGGTGGTTCTCGTTCCCCGGGTCCGCCCCCGGGTTCTCCTGGACCGGATGGCCAGGGGCCCGGGCACCTGGACGGTCCTGGAAAAAGGCCGAAAAAAAATTCTCCGTCTTCGTCCCGTGGAGAACCTGGCCGGACATACGGAGTTGACCTTATTCCCCTTTTTTTCCTTTTCCGGGGACGATTCCTTCCTGGAGCTGGACCTGGCCCTCTCTTTCTTCACCTTCCGCACCGCCTGGGAGGAGAAGGGACCGGGGGAGCTGGAACGCCGGGTCGCCTTCTCCTTCTTCTGGGGACTGCTCTCTTTCTAAGGGGCCGGCCCCATCCAAACCAGGGGAAACCCTCCTCTTTGCCAGGGCTGACCGGTGAGGCTCCTGTGTCAGCTTTCCTTGTCGAAGGGAAAAGGGCCCCTTCCATCCCGATCTGCCCCATGGTGGAGGTCACCAAGGCCGTGGCCGTGACCGAACACCTGGAGATGCCGGGCACGGTGCCCCTGGGAGGGAAGCTGGCCTTTTCGGTCTACGGGAACCCAGGGTCCTTCGCCGCCCTTCTCGTGAGCCCTTACCGGAACTTCCTTCCCCTTGGGAGTTTCGGGTCCCTCTACCTGGGCCTGAACCGATGATCACCGTGGCTTCGGCCATCATCACCAACACGGGCAAGTGGACCGGGGCCATCCCCATCCCGAACGTCCCGGCCCTCCAATACATGCGCTTCCGGTTTCAGCCCGTCCTGGTGGTGGTCAAGCCTTCCCTCACGGCGGTCCTTTCCAACGTCTCCTGCATGCAGATCCGGTAACCGGGGGAGGAGAGGCTCCCCTTATTTCTCCCCCTTCCCGGCCGCCTTCTCCAGGGCCCGGACGCGGGTCTCCAGGGCGGCGAGCCGCCTCTTCAGCGCCCCCAACTCCCGGGCCATGGAACTTTTCCTCGTCGTTCCTTTCAGGTCGGCTTCGCGCACCATCCGGATGACCCCGGCCAGGGACTTGCGGGTCCCCCTCAAAATGAGGGAATTGGAGTCCCCGGCCGGAACGATCAGGAGGAAACTCGTGGGATCGACGAAAATGGGCCGCAACGTCGAGGCCATCTGCCTCGCGTCGGCGTTCTTCAAAGGCAGGGTCGTGAAGACCACTTCGCAGAGATTCGGCCGGGCCAGAATCTCCTCGGGATCGACGAACGGGGCCCTGGCCTTCGCGAGAAACCGTTCCTGCGTGTCAAATCTAACCCACTGATAGATCCCATTCTTTGCGTCCAGGGCGGTTCGGACCCACCCGAAGGAAAACGCGAGCTGGCTCATCACGTCCTCCCATTCCCGGCGGGCCAGCTTCAGGTCCTTGTCGATCCGGACCTTGGAAGACGACATCTTGTCGCTCCTGCGGCCATTGGAATCGGAAGGAGGGGGAAGGATGTAGACATGCCCCAGGAAATCGGCGGACTTCTCCAGGAGGTCGCGGAGGCTGTAATCGCCGGCCTTCAGGAAGAAGGTCTCCTGGTTCTTTTCCGCCGGGGGAACGGGCCTGGGTTTCTGGACGGGCGGAACGAGAAGGAGGGGAAGGAGAAGACCGGATAGAAGGAAGACTCTCATGGCGGAACTCCTTTTTCGGGTTTTCCGAAGCGAATCACCTTGGAAAATAAGGTGAGACGCCCGAAAGAGGATTATCTTCCCCGGTCCAGGACCTTGCGATAGAGATCGAGGTATCTTCCCAGGCACTTCTCCAGCTCGAAGTCCTCCTCGCACCGGGCCCGGTTGGCCCGGCCGACCTCTTCCCGCAGGTCCCTGTCCGCGGCCAGGGCTTCCATGTGGCGCGCCAGGGCGGGCTCGTCCCCGGGGGGCACCAGGAAGGCCCGGTTGGGCTCGGAGACCATCTCCTTCACGTCCCCCACGTCGGTGGAGAGGATGGGAAGGCCCGCGGCCATGGCCTCCAGGACCACCAGGGGCATCTGTTCCGTGGAGGAAGAGAGAGCGAAAAGATCGATCTTCCTGTAGAAGGAAGGCGCGTCCTCCACGGCCCCTTCGAAGAGAACCCGGTCTTCCAGGTCGCATCTCCGGACCTCCTCCCGGAGAGCCTCTTCCTCGGGTCCCGATCCCCCGAGGAGAAGCTGTGAGCCCGGGGGGAGTTTCGCCCCGGCGAAGGCCCGGACCAGCAGACCCAGGTTTTTTTCCGGCCGGAGACCGCCCAGGAAACCGACCCGGAAGGGCCGGTCCTCCCCCTCCCTCCGTGCGGACTCCCCGGGGCGGAAGCGTTCCAGGTCCACTCCGTTGGGCAGGTAGTGGAGCTTTTCTTCCGGTACTTTCCATTTCCTTCGGGCGATCCTGGAGAGAGTCCGGGAGGGGACGACCAGGGCGGCGGCCCCCTTGAAAAGAAAACGCCTGGCCAGGTTTCTCCTGAGGAAGAGTTTCCGCGTTTCCCCCGGCCCGAAACCCTCCTCGTGGTGCACCACCCGGGAGAGGCCCGCCGCCATGGCCCCGGCCAGGGTCTCGATGGCGCCCCAGTTGTAGGTGAGGACCAGGTCGGGCCCCAGCTCCAGAAGGAAGGATTTCATGAAACGGGAAACCCTGAAGAAGCTCTTCCCTTCCGGGGGAGGGAGGACTTCCAGGGTGACCCCAGGCGGGACCAGGGAGAGGGCCTCGGTCCGGCTGTCCATGGCCACCAGGAAATGGCGGGCTCCCCCGGGGAAGCGCCCCATGAGAGCGGCGGCACGCACCTGGGGTCCCCCCTTCCCGAAAGTGGAAAAGACGTGGAGGACTTTGGGGCCCGCCGGGTTCATCCCTTCCAAGGCCTCCTGGGGGCGTGGACCCGGAAGGCCTCTTCCACGAAGGTCTCCAGGTCGAAAACGGGCTTCCAGTCCAGGTCCTCTTTGGCGTCGGAGGTGTCCAAAGGCGCCAGGAAGGCCCGGGACTTCAGATCCCGCCAGGTGAGTTTCTGGGCCTCCTTGCGGGCCAGGCGCTTGATCCACTCCTTGGCCTTTTCGGCGGCCCAGGTCACCCACAAGGGCCTGGGATGGAAGCGGTAGGCCCGGCCCGTGGCCAGGGCCAGGCGGTAGAGATACTCCCTGGCGGAAATCCGGACGTCTCCCGCCAGGTTGTAGGCCTTTCCCCCGGCCTTCTTGGAGCGCAGGGCCCCGCGGGCCGCCCGGGCCCAGTCCCTGACCAGGAGGAAGGGCAGGGGGTGCCTCCCCAGTCCCCACC
>JALUZX010000096.1 GCA_027011425.1 Planctomycetota bacterium | reverse complement strand
GAATTCCGGGGGTTCCAGGGCGGCCCCGCCGGGTCTAGAATGATTTTTTTCCAGTGAACGAACCAGAAAAAACGGCTTGGGCCGCGCCGCCCCGGCCGTCACGGACATGGGAATGACAATCTCTACCCGGCTTATTTTCCCCCGGACCGGGGAATGGCTCCTTCTCCTCCCGGTCCTTTTCGTTTTTCACCCCGCGGGACAGGCCCAGTCCCTCCGGCCTCTCTACCCCGGCCCGCGCGGTTTCGAGGCCCGGTTCCTCGAAGGTGCCGGAGCCACCTTCTTCCTCCGGGGAAAAGGAGAAAAGCGCCGCGTCCTCGTGCGCACTGACCCCAAGGAGCGCTGGCCGGGGGTCCGCTTCCATCCTCCCGGGAGAGCGTGGGACCTCTCGGACCAGCTCGCCCTGGCCGCCGAGGTCCGCAACGACGGCAAGGTCCCGGCCCACATCTCCCTCAGGGCCGACTGCGGGAAGCTGGGAAGGAAGGATGTGTTCATCCAGACCACCCGCACCCTCGATCCAGGGCGGAAAGCCCTCCTCTTTCTCCCCCTTCTCCCCTATTACCCGCAGGGGAAAAAACTCTCATTTCCGGGGATGCGCAAGGGACCTCCCTTTTCCACCTCCTTCGACCCCTCCTGGATCACCAGGATCCTGGTCTTCGCCACGGGCCGGGAAAAGAGACGGCGTTTCTCCGTTCTCTCCCTGGGGACCGCCGGGAAGGGAGGAACGGTGGACCGCCTTCCCCCGCCGTGGAAGTTCTTTCCCCTGATCGACCGCTTCGGGCAATACACCCACAGGTCCTGGCCCGGCAAGACCTACTCGGTGGAAGAGATGCGGGGCCGGCTCCGGGAGGAGGAGAAGGACCTGGCGGCCCATCCCCCGCCGCGGGACAGGGACCGGTTCGGGGGGTGGTCGAAGGGACCCGCTTTCGGGGCGACCGGATCCTTCCGGGTGACCAAGTACCGGGGCAAATGGTGGCTCCTGGACCCGGAGGGGAGACTCTTCTGGTCTTTCGGTCTGAACTGCCTGGGCCTCCGGCTCCCCACGCCCATCTCGCGCCGGAAGAATCTCTTCTCCTTTCTCCCCGGCCGGAAGAGCCCGGCCGGGGCGTTCTACGGGAAATCCTTTTTGGCCCCACTCGGGTTCTACGCCGGCAAGACGCCTTATGAGACCTACGACTATTTCGGCTTGAATCTCTCCAGGAAATATGGAGCCTCCTGGCAGGGGAAGTTCGTGGCCTTGACCATGCGCCGGTTGAAGAGCTGGGGCTTCAACACCACCGGGAACTGGTCGGACCGGGTGATGTTGGAAGCGAAGAGAGTCCCCTACGTGGTCCCCATTCACTACCCATGCCCGCCCATCCAGGGCTCCAAGGGCTACTGGGGAAAGTTTCCCGATGTCTTCCACCCGCGTTTCAGGGCGAACCTGAGGAGCCGCCTCTCCCTCGAGAAGACCCGCTCCGCCAGGGACCTCTGGTGTCTCGGGTATTTCGTGGACAACGAACTCTCCTGGGGAAAGAGGGCCTCCGACCTGGCCCGGGCCTCCTGGCAAAGCCCGGCTTCCCAGCCGGCGAGAAAGGCCCTCTTTCAATTCCTGGAGAGGAGATACAAAAGGGTGCAGGCCCTGAACGAGGCCTGGGGGGCGGGGTTCAAGTCATGGAAAGAGGTTCGGAACCTGAAGGCCCCGCCGGGCGGGGGAAAGGCAGAGGCCGACCTGGCCGCCTTCGGGAGGCTGCTTTTCGAAACCTATTTCCGGACCGTGCGCGGGGAGGTGCGCCGGGCGGCGCCGAAAAAGCTCTACCTGGGCTGCCGTTTTTCCACGGCCAATGCCGAAGCCGTGCGGGCGGCGGCCCGGTTCTGCGACGTCTTGAGTTTCAACTGGTATGCTTACAGCGTGGCCGACAAGAAACTCCCCCAGGGAGTGGACAAGCCCGTCCTTGTAGGAGAATTCCACTTCGGAGCCCTGGACCGCGGCCTCTTCCATCCGGGCCTGCGCCCTGCCGCCAACCAGGCCCACCGGGCGAAACTCTTCCTTTCCTACGTGGAAGGGGCCCTGAGGAACCCTTTCATAGTCGGGGCCCACTGGTTCAAGTATCAGGACGAGCCCACGACGGGAAGATTCGACGGGGAGAATTTCCAGATCGGGTTCATCGACACCTGCGACACCCCGTACCCGGAAATGGTCCAGGCCGCCCGAGCGGTGGGACAGAAATTGTATCCCCTCCGCGCCGGCCCCGCGAAATCCCCGTAGGGGGCGCCCGAGGGACGGCGCAACGCACCGTCCCGGCGGTCGTCCCGCGACAGGGCCCCAGGTCTCAATACCCCAAGGAGAAAACGAGCCCGTTCGTGAAGTCCAACCCCAAGGGTCCCGAGCCCCCCGGGCCGGCAAGGGCCTGGACGCCGAGGCGAAGGCCCAGGAGCCAGGGGCCGGCCGGAAGGTCCAGGGGATAGGTCCCTCCCCGGCCGAGCAAGGCGGCCTGGAAAGGACTCCGGAATGGATCCACGAAGAGCCCCGCCCCCTTTCCAAGGCGGATCGGAGCGGCTGTGGGATTTCCGAAAAGCAGGATTCCACCCCGGCCGGAACCCAGGCCCGCCACGGAGAGGACCGTTCTCCCACCCAGCACGGGGTCGGTCCCGTCCAGGGAGAGGGAGCCCGTTCCCCAGCCGACCCTCTCCGCCGTCGCCCCTGCCGTCCAGGACCAGGGCTCCAGGCCGTGGATCCCGTCGTCGGCGCTGAAGTAGAGGGTTCCCCCGGCAAAGGCCAGGAAGTCACCCAGCTTTCCCCCGAACCCCAGGCGGGCCGGATCGATCCGGAAGTTCGAGGCTCTCGTCCCAGCCGTGACCAGGATTCCCTCGGGCCTTCCAGCCCCCCCGTAGAGCACCGCCACCCGGCGCGTCCCGAGTGACACCACCCGGTAGGGATAGGAGCTTCCCGGACCAGGAACCAGGTCGGCCAGGAGATAGGTTCCGGTCCCGGTTCCGTCGGTCACCCAGGGCTCGAGGCCGTGAATTCCGTCGTCCACCCAGAAAAGAGCCCTGGTCCGCCCCAGGGCCAGGGAGCGGTAGACCCCCGGGAGAAATTCCGCGCTCCCCACCCTTTTGGTTCCCGCGGCGGTTCCGTCGGTCCGGAAGATTCCTACTTTTCCGCTGGTCACGGTCCTCCCGTCCCGGCCCAGGAAGAAGACCTCCTTCCCCACGGCGACCCCTCCCAGGAAAAGGCCCGAATTGCTTCCGGGCGCAAGGTCCAGGAGCTCATGGGTTCCTCCCGGAGTCCCGTCGCTGATCCAGGGTTCCGCCCCGTGGTAAGAGACCTGCTTCATACCCTGGAAGAGGAGCTTGTCTCCGAAGGCCGCCAGGTTCTCCGCCTTCTTCAGGCCCTTCGCCAGAAGACGGGTTCCCGCCGCGGTCCCGTCGGTCACCCAGAGGTTCACCCCGGAGATCCCCTTCCTGGTGAAGAAGACCTTGCGGCCCGTGGAGGCGGTCCAGCCGATCTCCCCCCCGCCGGGACTCGCCCCCAGGTCCTTCAGGCGCCTCGTTCCGGCCTTGGTGCCGTCCGTCACCCAGGGGTCGTATCCACGGCCCTGGCTGAACCCGTCGAAGAGGGCCCACCTGTCCGCCGCGGCCCGGAATCCCTGCCCCATACTGCAGGGGAGGAGGAAAGAGACGGTCCCGCCCGGGGTTCCGTCACCGGCGATGAACAAGCGTCCCCCGCTCCTGGTCCTGCATGCATAGATGAACTTGTCCGCCAGGGAAATGCCGTATTCCGGAAGACACTGGACCGCGCCCGGAAGGGTGCCCTGGAAATAGAAGGTTCCTCCGGAAGTCCCGTCGGATACCCAGAGGCTCTTCCCATTTTTATGGTCGTCCGCCCGGAAGAAGAGGCGGCCGAAGAATCCCACGGGGACCGCCGGGTCGGAGCTGTGGCCGAAGAAGCCCTTTCTCACATCCTCCAGAACCCTCGTCCCCCGGGCGGTCCCGTCGCTCACCC
>JALUZX010000095.1 GCA_027011425.1 Planctomycetota bacterium | reverse complement strand
ACATCCTACACTCCCCCTATCGCAACAAAAGCCCCAGGCCCAGAAGGACGAGGAGGACGCTCACGAGCCGGCGGAAGGCTGTTTCGCTCAAACGAATGTGGACCCGGTTTCCGAGCCAGGCGCCGAGGCCCACGGCGGGGAGGACGGCCAGGGCTGACCAGATCCGGGGAGGCGTGATCAGGCCGCCGGCCAGGTAGGTGGGCGTCCGGACCAGGGTGGTGAAGAAGAAAAGGGCCATGAGGTTTCCCCGGAAGACGCTCTTGGCCGCCCCGGAGAGCTGGTAGTAGAGGATGACCGGCGGCCCGCCCGTGCCGAAGAGCCCCGCCAGGACACCTGAGGAGAGCCCCATGGGAAAGCCCGTCCAGGGAGGGACCCGGAAGGATTTCCCTTCCGGCACGAGAAGGAAGGCCAGGCCCGCGGCCATGAGAAAGACCGCCAGGTAGAAAAGAAGAAAGGAAGGATTTCCGAAACCCAAAAGCCAGGTGCCGGCGGGAACCCCGAGCAGAAGGCCCAGGGCCGCCAAGGTCACCCCCTTCCATTGGACCATCCGCCGGGAGGAGGCCACGACTAAGAACTCCACGGGGATGTTCACCAGGAGGAGGATCACCACCACGTCCCTGAGCCCGTCCATGACGAGCGCCATGAGACCCACGGCGATGAGCCCGGAGCCGAAGCCGAAGCTCACGTAGACCCCCTCCGCCAGGACCAGGATCAGGCAGGCCCCGATCCACTGGGGAAGGGAGTCGAAGACCAGGGGGACGCCGAGGACGGTCATCGGACTCCCGGCGGGACCTTGATCGTCCAGGCGTATTTACAGGGAGGCCGGGAGCGGACCTCTTTGGGAATCTCCACCGTGAAGCCCTTCCCCCTGGGTTTCCACTCCAGGGGTTTTTCGTATCCCAGCAGGGTGACCCGGGCCCCCTCGGGGGGACGATGGGAGGAGAGGGAGATCTCCGAGGGGGGAGCGTTCTCGCCGGGCCCGGCGAGATAGACCAGGTAGAGAGAGCCGTCCTTTCCGCGGGTGAGGCGGACCTTGCCCTCGCTGTAGGGGGAGGCGGCCCTGGTCCCGTAGATGGCCTCGCCGTTGACCTTCATCCAGGCGCCGATCCCGGCCAGCCTGTCGTAGGCCCCCTTGGGCCAGCGCCCGTCCGGGCCGGGGCCGATGTTGAGAAGCAGGTTTCCCCCCTTGGAGACGATCTCCACGAGCATGTGGACCAGTTTCCGCACGGGCTTGAACTTCTCCCCCGGCGAATAGGACCAGCTTCCGCCCATTGTGATGCAGGACTCCCAGGGGTAGGGCAGGGCCTTCTTGGGGATCCGGTTCTCGGGGGTGAGGTAGTTCTGGTAGGGGCCCGGGACGGCCCGGTCCACGACGATGAGGTCGGGCTGGACGGCCCGGATCTTCTTGACCAGCTCGCCCATGCGGATGTCCAGGCTCTGGATCCGCATGTATTTCCGCCCCATCCGCGCCCTGGCCCGTGCGATCTCCTCCTTGCTCATCTTCCGCACCCAGCCTCCGTCGAGCCAGAGGATGTCCAGGGGGCCGTAGCGGGTGACCAGTTCCATGATCTGGCCATGGGTATACTGGACGAACTTCTCCCATCTCCCGGGATAGCGGGTGACGTCGTAGTTGGGATACCTGTCGGGCGTGGCGAAATAGGGCCACCAGTAGCAGGGGCTGTGCCAGTCGGGCTTGGAGAAGTAGGCCCCCGTCCAGAATCCCTCCTTGCGGAAGGCGGCGAAGATCTCCCCCGCGATGTCGGCCCTGGGGTTCTTGCTGAAGGGACACTCCGGAGAGGTCACCTTGTAGTCCGTGAGCTTGGTGTCGAACATGCAGAACCCGTCGTGGTGCTTGGTGGTGAAGACCACGTATTTCATGCCTGCCGCCTTGGCAGCCCGGGCCCACCGGGCGGGATCGAAGTGCACGGGATCGAAAGTCTTCTTCAGGGCCTCGTAGCGCTTCTTGTATTCGCAGTAGTTGTCCATCTTCCTCCGGCACCAGGGCTCGTCTTCCGAGCAAAGGGACCAGGACTCCACGATCCCCCACTGGCTGTAGGTGCCCCAGTGCATGAGGAGTCCGAACTTGAGGTCCCGCCACTTTTCGAGTTTCTTTCGCACGATCGGGCTCGGGTCCGGGACATACTGGGCCCCCGCCCGGGAGGGCCCGGAAAAGAAAAGGGGAAAGAAAGAAAGGAGAAAGGGCCAGCCTTTACTCATGGATGCCTCCTTTCCGGGGGATCATGCCGGGAAAGGATGAAGAAAACCAGAATCCCCCCGGGGGAGGCGCCCCGCCTGTCTCAGAGTTCTTTCCCGAGGAAGGCCCGGAGCAGGGCCTTCCGGATCCTTCCGAAACGTTCCGGGTCCCGGGTGTAGTCCGTGAAGGTGCGGACCACGCCCCTCGCCAGGATGTGGGCCCGGGCCGGGTCCTTGCGGGCCAGGAGGGTCAAGAGTTCGTAGTCCTCGATTCCGTCGCGCATGGCCTCGTTGCGGATGGAGTCGATCACCTTTCCCTTCCAGGGATAGACGATCCAGGCGTCGCCCGGGGGAAGCCAGTTTCCTTTTCCATGGGGCGGCTCGAGCCGGCGGAGAGGATCCCCACGCCACTGGTTGTATCCCCAGTGGAGATACCCGGAAAAGCCCCACTTGTAGACGATCCAGGGGAGGATCCTTGTCTTGATCAAGGGGTAGTCCACCAGCCGGTTGGGATACCTGCCGTTGGGAACGAGGCAAGTGTAGATCCAGACCTCCTTGCCCCGGGCAAGACGCCGCAACAAAAGGGGCAATGATTTCTCGAACCGCCCGAGCTGGGGCACCCAGACATCGCAGTTCTTTTCGAAGAAGGTGTAGTCGTCCCGGACGTCCAGGGCCTCCATGATCTTGAATTCGGGGGCGAACTCCCGGATGTAGCCCGCGATGGTTCCGTAGGCCTTGAACATCCACCGCGCGGGCTCGTCGGCGATGTGGATCCGGAACCGCTCCAGGAGACCCTTCCGGGCCAGGTGGTCTCTCAAGGCCCCGAGGAAGAGCCGGTAGCCTTCCCGGGCCGCCGGGTCGGCAGGGTCGAGCGAGACCGCCCGGACCTTGCCCTTCTCCACTTTCCAGATCCTGGCCAGGATGCCCGCGCCCTTGCCCCGGATTCTTCTCGCGATGGGCTGTCCCTCGATCCAGATCCTTCTCGGCCCTCCCCGGGGACGGGAAAACTCTTTCACCCAGGCGTCGAAAAGGGTGAAGTCGAAGCCCAGCTTCCCGTCTTTCTTTACGTAAGGCCGGATCAAGGGCTCTTTCAGGGGGGTCCAGAAGTAGTTCTGCCTGTGGGCCCACATGCTGTCCGCCAGGAGGCGCACCGCCTTCCACCAGCCCGGGCTCCCCGGCCGGGCCCTCGGGAAACCGAAGTATTTCGGCCGGACGGAAAACCAGTTGGTGAGGCGGAACTTCCCGTCCTGGGGAACGGTGACGGGAAAGACCCGGAGGGCCAGGGAAAGGCTGAAAAACTCGCCGCCCGGTTCGGCTCGGAGGGAGAGGATGGTCTCCCTCGTCCCCGGTTCGGCCCCCTCTGGCACGCGCAGGTCCACCCAGAAACTCCGGGTCCGGCCCGGTTTGAGGTCCAGGGCGTTCACCGGAAAGAGGGGATCGGGCAGGTCCGCCGGAGGAAGGGCGACTTTCTCCTCCTTGGGGGTCCAGCGCGTGCCCTTGCGGACCGGCACGAGGCCCACGGCGCGGATTCTCGGGACCAGGCCCTTTTCGAAGGGCCGGGCCCGGAGAGTCACCCGGAGGGGAACCTCCGACCGGACCGCCAACTGGATCGCCTCCACCTCCCCCTGAGCCGCCTCGATCACTCCTTCCACCCTGGTTCCTTCCGGAAGGGTGGAAGTGAGAACCTGCCGGACCGGCGAGACCCACCAGGCCCGCAGGCTCTTCTCACCAGGAGTTTGTTTCTCCTGGCTCCAACCGGTTTGGAAAAGGAAGAGAAATAAGAACAAGAGGGGCGACGGGACCTTCATGG
>JALUZX010000094.1 GCA_027011425.1 Planctomycetota bacterium | reverse complement strand
GAAAAGAATCAGCGCCACCAGCAGAATCCCCTGGACCAGGGCCCCCGCCACTGTCCCCACGGCAGCCCGGACGATATCCCTTTGCTGGTAATAGGGGACGATCCGGATCCCTTCGGGGAGACTCTTCTGGATCTCGGCGATCTTTTTCTCCACCCGCTCGATGACGGCAGACGAGTTCTCGCCGAAGAGCTTGATGACCATCCCGGCCACCACCTCCTCTTTGCCGTTCCGGGTCTGGAGCCCCCTTCGGACGGCGCCCCCCACCTTCACGTCCGCCACGTCCCCCAGGTAGACGGGCCGGCCGTGGACCGTCTTGACCACGATCCTCTCCAGGTCCTCCACCCCTCCCGCAAGCCCCACGGACCGGACGATCAGCTCCTCCTTGTTCCTCTCGATGAACTGGGCGCCCGTGTTCTGGTTGTTGGCCTCGATCCTTTCGATGACATCCGCCAGGGTCAACTCGTAGCGAAGCAGGTCGCCGGGGCGGACCTCCACGTGGTATTGCTTCTGGAAGCCCCCGATCCCCAGCACCTCGGTGATGCCCGGAACCGTCTGGAGCTGGAGCTTCACGATCCAGTCCTGGATGGTGCGGAGTTCCTCGAGGGAATACTTCCCCGTCCTGTCCTCCAGGTAATAGAAGAGGACCAGGCCCATCCCGGTGGAGATGGGACCCATCCGGGGATCGCCGAAACCTGGGGGGATCTCCTCCCGGGCCTCCTCGAGCCTCTCGTTCACCACCTGGCGGCAAAAGTAGATGTCCATTCCGTCCTGGAAGTAGAGGTTCACCACGGAGAGCCCGAAGTTGGACACGCTCCGGATCTTCTCCACTCCGGGCAGGCCCGTCATGGCGGCTTCCACCGGAAAGGTCACGTATTTCTCCACCTCCTCCGGGGCGAGCCCCTCGGTGACGGTGAAGATCTGGACCAGGTTGGGGGAGACGTCGGGGAAGGCGTCCACCGGGAGCCTTTCGTAGGACCAGAACCCTCCCGCCGCGACGAGAAGGAGCATGATCCCGAGAAAGAGGCGGTTGGAAAGCGTAAATCGTATGAGATGACCGAGCATGCCTTTTCCCTTCAATGGGAGTGCCCCTCGCCGAAGGCCCCCTTCTGGAGTTCCGCCTTGACCACGAAGGCGTTCTCTTTCACGTAGACTTGTCCCGCCAAGATGCCCTCCAGGATCTCCACGGAAGACTCATCCTCCCGGCCGGTCTTCACGGGTCTCGGCTCCAGGCCCTCCGGGGTCTCGACGAAGACCACCTTCCTCCCCTCCATCTCGAGAAGGGCGGACTTGGGGAGGAGCAGGGGAAGGCGGATCTCTTCCAGGAGGGCGGAACCCGTCACGAACATCCCGGGTTTCCACTTCCCTTCCTCGTTGGAAAGGACCACCCGGGCCAGGGCGGTGCGGGTGGCCTCTTCCAGGAAGGGCGTGACGTAGGTGATCCGCCCCTTGGTCTCCAGGGAAACCCGGTCCCCCCGGACCACCACCTCTTTTCCGGGGCGGACGGCCTGGATGTCCTTCTGGTAGATCGTGAGCCGGACCCACACGAGCCGGGGATCGGCGATGGTGAAAAGCCGGTCCTCCCCGGTCACCAGCTCGCCCCGGGTCAGGTGCTTGGCCGTGATGACACCCTTCTCCGGTGCCCTGAGAAAATAGCAGGCCAGGTCCCGGTCGTCCCCTTTCCCCAGGTTCTCGAGCTCCTTGTCGTCCAACCCCAGGACATGGAGTTTCCTCTCCGCCGCCTTCACCTCGAACTCCGCCACCTGGAAGGCCCGCCGGGCCGAAAGGAGCCGCCGCTTCACCTCGAAAGCAACGCTCTCCCGGGCGGTCTCCAGGGCCGCCCGGGCCTTCTTGAGCCGGCTCTCCGCCTCGAGGAGATCGGCCTTGCTGGAGACCTTCTCCCGGAAGAGCTTCTTCTCCATCTCCAGGGCTTCCCTGGCGAAGACGAACTCCGCGAAGGTGGAGACCAGGCGGTTCCGGGCCTCGCCCATCTCCCCGAAATCCTTCTTCCGCATCTCCTCGAGGGAGGGGAACCCGGCGAGATAGTCCAGGAGCTTCAAAGTATTCCTGTGGACCGCTTCCGCCCTCTCCCGGTCCGCCCGGGCCAGGGCCTCCATCCGCTTCTTCGCCAGGTATTCGCTCTTGGCTGCGCCCAGAGCGGGGCTTTCGATCACCGCCAGGACCTCTCCCTTCTTCACCGGGTCCCCCAGTTCCTTCTTCACTTCCCTGGCAATCCCCGGCGCCCGGGCCACCACGTGGACCAGGGTCTCCGGGTTGAAGACCACCTCGCCGGGAAAATCCCTGGTGATCCGCAGGGTCCCGGGGCCCGCCTCCGCCAGGGTGATCCCGAACTCCTTCCTTTCCCCGGGGGAGAACTTGACCGCCTGGTGGTGTTCCGCCGGCCCGCCGGCCTTCTTCGAATGGGGCGCCTCCATGGGTTGGGGAGAATCCCCCCTGAGGGGCCGAACCGCTCCGAAGGCCCAAAGAAGGGCGAGGCAGGCTGCGGCCCCGCCCGCCGCCCAGATCATTCCGTTCCACTTGCACATGGTCCTCATCCTTTTCTACTTCGATTTCCGTCTTTGTGTAATCGGTGCCGCCGTAAGCCTTTCGATCTCCACCAGCGCGCGGTGGTAGGAAGAAAGGACACCCGTGTATTCCATGCGGACCCGCAGAAGGGTCCTCTGGGCGTCCAGGACCTGGAGGTAATCGAATTTCCCTCCCTCGTAGCCCGTCCTGGCCGCCAGGAAGGCCTTCTCGGCGGAAGGGATGATTTCCCTCTCGAACCTGAGGGCGGAGGCGTGGGCCGCCTCCAGGGAGCGGTAGGCCGAAGCCAGGGCCGCCTCCGCACGGAGCAGGGCCGCCTTGCGCTCGGCCACCGCCTTGGAGAGCTGCGATTCCGCCTCCATGATCCGCCCCTGGTTCCGGTCGAAGACCATCAGGGGCAGGGAAAGCTGGAGCACGAAGGCCTGGTCGTCGCTTCCCTCGTATCTCTGCACCCCCCCGCCCAGGGTGAGGTCCGGCCAGCGCCCCGCTTCCGCAAGCTCCAGGGCGGCCTTCCTCAAGTCCATCTCCCCCTTCCAGCGGGCCAGGTCCGGGTTGGCTTCCATTCCTTCCCGCAGGGTCTCCAGGGACGGCAATTCGGGAAGGAGGGACCGGAAATCCCCCTCCGCCGTCTCGAAACCAGGCTCCGCCTCTCCCCAGGCGGCGGAGAGCCTCTTCCGCGCCAGGTCCAGGTCCCGGCGGGCCCCTTCCAGGGCGACCCTGCCGAGGGCCAACTGCAGGGCCGCCTTGGTCTCCTCCAGGGGCGAAGCCTTCCCGGCCCGGACCCTCCTGGCCGAGAGGGCGGCCATGTTCTCGGCTACCCGCAGACTCTCCTCCGCCACGGCAAGCCTCTCCTGGGCCCCCAGGAGGTCGTAGAAAGCCCGGGCGGTTTCGGCGTATACGTTCAACCGCTCCCCTTCGTAGTCCCAACCGGCCAGGTCCCTTTGCAGGGCGGCCACTTTCTCTCTCTTGGAACGCTTTCCTCCCAGCTGGATGAGCTGGCTCAAGGTCAAGGTGGTCTGGGCCCCGTGAAAGGCCGCCCTCTCCCCCGACCCACCGAACTCCTCGATCTCCAGGGAGACCTCCGGGTTCGGAAGGAGGCCGGCCTGGATCCGGCGGGCCTCGGCGGCCCGGACCTCCCAGGAAAAGGCCTGGAGGCGCGGGTTTCCCATCAAGGCAAGGGCAAGAACACAGGGCAAGGTCACCACACCCCGGGGCGCCCGAACCGGGGCCTGCCGGGACTCCCCGGCCCGCACCCTGCCCTGGGAGGGAAAAAATTTCTGGTATTGCGAACCCAGGGCCCTGGGAGGGGGCGGAAGCTGTGAGCCGGGTCCCCCGGCGCACCCGGCAGGGAGAAGGGCAAGGACTGCCAGGCAAGGGATCAGGAATTCATGGGGTTTCCCTGGGAACATGGACTTACACCTCGAATTCGTAGGAAAGGAATTTCCACCTGCAGGAAAGGCCCGGAA
>JALUZX010000093.1 GCA_027011425.1 Planctomycetota bacterium | reverse complement strand
GAGAAGGGATTCGTGGACTGGATCATCTCCACGGGCGCCAATCTCTACCACGACCTGCACCGCCCCTTCGGGGCCCCCGTGGTGCAGGGGGATTTCCGGGTAGACGACAACGATCTCTACAAGCACGGCGTGGCCCGCATCTACGACACCTTCATCGAGGACAAGGACACCCTGGAGGCCACGGACCGGGTCATCCTTGAGGCCGTATCCGCCTGGCCCGACGACGAGCGGCCCCTCTCCACGGCCGAGTTCCACGACCTTCTCGGCAGGGGAGTCCTGGAACTCGCGCCCCGCCCGGAAAAGTCCTTCCTGGCGGCGGCCCACCGGCTCGGCGTCCCGGTCTACACCTCCTCGCCCGGGGATTCGTCCATCGGGATGAACCTGGTCCTTCCCAGGCTGCTGGGCCGCCGGGTCCTCCTGGACCCGGTCCAGGACGTCCTGGAGACGGCGGCCATCGTGCGGGCTTCCCGCAAGAATGGGGTGATCGAGCTGGGGGGGGGGTCGCCCAAGAATTTCTTCCTCCAGACCCAGCCCACCCTGTGGCAGATCCTCCGGGACAACAAGGGGGGACACGACTTCTTCGTCCAGATCACGACCGACGCGCCCCACTGGGGCGGGCTCTCGGGGGCCACGCCCTCGGAGGCCAAGTCCTGGGGCAAGGTGAAGGACGCCAGGAAGAACAACGTAGTCGTATATTCCTGCAGTTCCATCGCCTTTCCCATCCTGGCCAAGTATGTCCTGGAGAGGGTGGAGCCGAGGAAACACAAGAGGCTCATGGAGAGACGGGCTTCCTTCCTGGAGAGCCTGGAGCGGAAAGCGGGGAGGAACCCGGTCCTCCAGAAGGAGCTGGAGGTGGTTAGGGGCTGGATCCAGAAGAAGCCGGGAGGGAAGGGGGCGAAAAGGAGGTAGATGGACCTCCGCCCGGGCTGTGGTATGTTTTTTTTCCCCTTGGATGTTCCTTGTCCCCCCAGGGAGGCCCTTTCATGCTCTTGAGCGATCACCTGGATCCCGAACGAATCGGTGTGCCCTTGCGGGGAACCACCAAGGAGGAGGTCCTGGAGGAGCTGGTCCGCCTGGCCGTTCCCGAGCCCGCCAGGCAGGGGGAGACCCTGGAGGCCTTGATGCGCCGGGAGGCCATCCAGAGCACGGGCGTGGGGGAAGGGGTGGCCATCCCCCATTGCATCGCTCCCATCGGCGCCGAGTTCGCCCTGTCGGCCGGGCTTTCCAAAGAGGGCGTGGATTTCGGTTCCAGCGACGGCTCCCTGGCGCGGATCTTCTTCCTGGTCGTCTCCTCGCCCGGCGGGAGGTCCCACCACCTGAGGCTCCTCTCCTCGATCTCCCACCTGCTCGGCAGGCAAGGCGTGCGCGGCCGGCTCCTGGACGCCCGGTCTCCCCAGGAGTTCCTCAAGATCCTCCTGGAGGAGGAAGCCGCCGCCTGAGTTTTGGGAAGCTTCCAGGGCGGGGCGTGTTTATCTTTACCCTCTTTCGGGCCCCCGGAAGAAGTCCAAGAGTGTGAAGATGAAGATGAAGGTCCTTAGCCTCTGGGTTCTTGTGTGCCTGGCCCTGGCGGCTCCCCTCCCCGCCCAGGAGGTCACGGCCAAGGCCTACCTGGACCGGACGCTCGTGCACCCGGGGGAAACCTTCCGGGTCTGCCTGGTCCTTTCCGTGGAAAAAGGCTGGCACATCTACGGCAACCCTCTGGGCCCGGGCACGGGAAAGCCCACGGAGGTGACGCCCTTCCCGGCGGAGGGGTTCGAGATCGGCCCCACCCTCATGAGTCCCCCCGAAAGGCTGGACCAGCCCGAGCTGGGGCCGGACGACTGGGTCTGGGGCTACGAGAAGGAGGCCCGGGTCTACTTCGAGGTCAAGGCCGATCCCAAGCTGAAGCCCGGGACCTACACCCTTACCTTCGAGGTGGACGCCCTGGCCTGCATGCAGTCCTGCGTGCCGCAGAACTTCCAGGTCTCCCTGGACGTTCCCGTGGGGCCTGCCGGCGCGCCTTCGAAGGAAGTCCATGCCGGGCTCTTCGGGGGCATGAAAATGGCCCGGCCCGCCGGGGAGGAACCTCCCGGAAAAGCAGGTCCGACCTCCAAGCCGGCGGGAGAAGAAACGGGCCATGAACCCGGGAAGAAGGCGGAAGGCCCCTCCTCCGGCGCGCAAACGCCCCCCTTGAGCCTGGAGGAGGTCCGGGCGGAGATCGAGAAGTTCACTCCCCGGGGCGGGGAGGAGATCACATCCCTGTGGTGGGCCCTGGTCCTGGGGTTCCTGGCAGGGGTGATCCTCAACGTCATGCCCTGCGTGCTTCCCGTGATCTCCATCAAGATCCTCTCCTTCGTCCAGCAGGCCAAGGAGGACCAGGCCCGGGTCTTCAAGCTGGGCGTCTCTTTCGCCGGAGGCATCCTCTTCGTCTTCCTGGTCCTGGCGGGGCTCGCCGCCTTCGCCGGGCAGAACTGGGGGAGGCAGTTCCAGAGCAACACCTTCCTTGTGGCCATGATCTCCCTGGTCTTCCTCTTCGCTCTCGGGATGTTCGATCTCTACGAGTTCACCGTTCCCGGGTTCGTCACGGCTTCGGGTTCGGAATACAAGGAAGGCTACCTGGGGGCCTTCTCCAAGGGTATGCTGGCGACAGTATTGGCCACGCCTTGCAGCGGGCCCTTTCTCGGGGGCACCTTGGCCTGGGCCTTGAAACAGCCTCCCCCGGTCATCTTCACCATCTTCGCCGCCATCGGGATCGGGATGGCCTTTCCCTACGTGGTGCTCACGGCCCACCCGGCCTTCCTCAAGGTCGTCCCCAAGCCCGGCGCCTGGATGAACCGGTTCAAGGAGTTCATGGGGTTCGTCCTCCTGGGCACGGTGGTCTACCTGATGACCATCCTCCCCTCCAACCGGGTGGTCTGGGTGGTCTGCTTCTGCCTCTTCCTCGCCATGGGGGCCTGGATCTTCGGGAAGGTCACCGGGCCCTGGAAGCCGAAGGGGCACAGGCTGGTCTGGCGGAGCGTGGCTCTTCTTGTCATCGCCCTGGGGGGGTGGTTCAGTTTCGGCGTGCTCCAGCCCCTCTACACCCAGGCGGGGGAGAGCGCGGGGGGCTGGAGAAATTTCGAGATGAGCGCCTTTCTCTCGGCCTTGAAACAAGGAAAGACCGTGGTGGTGGACTGGACCGCCGATTGGTGTCCCAATTGCAAGTTCGTGGAAAAGACCGTGCTGGAGGCCGATGAGGTCCGCAAGGCCTTCGCAAAGAAGAGGGTGGTCCTCATGAAGGCAGATATCACCCGCAAGAGGCCCGTGGCCGAGGCGCTGATGGAGAGACTCGGTTCCCGGTCCATCCCCTTTCTGGGGATCTTCCCAGGCGAGGATCCCTACCGGCCCTGGATTCTCCGGGACATCTACTCCAAGTCCTCCCTGTTGAAGATCCTGGAGAAGGTTCCTTGACCCGGCCCGGGTCGTCCCTGGAGTCCGGGACCATCCCTCCCCTGGAGCATGGGGCGTTTTCGGGCTTGGTTCGGTTCCAGGGGAAAGAAGGTTTTTCCGTCGAAGGATATTGACCTTTTTCTCCTCTTTTCCGCGATTTCCCTAACCCTTTCTGGAAAAAAGGTTTTTCGAAGGGGGATGAAAGAAGGGGGAAGGGGCTTCCATTTTTTTTCCGGGTGGTTTGCTTCCAAACCATTCGAGGTTTAGGGTTCTGAAAAAGTGCCCTGGATCCGGCCCGGGGCCTGGAGGACGAGATGAAGAACCTGGTTTTCTGGCTGGTGCTGATCTTGATCACGGGAGGGGCCCTGGCGGCCATCCTGGGATTCACCGGGACGCCTCCTCCTCCGGACAATCCCAGGGCCCATCTTCCCTTGCATGCTCCCCAGGTGAACCACGCCGGCTTCTTCTCGGGCCCCTTCAAGGATCCCCACGCCGTGACCCGGGCCTGCCTGAACTGCCACCCCGACGCGGCAGGTGAGATCATGGCAACCTCCCACTGGACCTGGGAGTCGGGGGAACTCCAGGTTCCGGGCCACAAGGGGTGGGTGCGGGTG
>JALUZX010000092.1 GCA_027011425.1 Planctomycetota bacterium | reverse complement strand
TCACGGTAACCGTCACTCTTCCCCTTTCCCCCAGCCACGTCGTGCATGGGAGGTCTGCAACATTGGGAGAGGCTGGGTGTTCCTGGTAGGCGCCCCGGGACGGAACCATGAAGCCCAGAATGTCCCCGGCCCATTCGCATTGTTTTTTCCCAGTCAAAAAGGAGATGTCATAAAAACGAGGCCTGACGAATTTCTTCTTCAAGGAAGAGCCCAAGTCCAGGTGCCAATTCTCGACATGGTCTCCCTTGATCTTGGCCCAGAACCCGTATAGCGGCTCCAGTGTAATGGTCACCTGGCCGGAATTGCCTTTCGGCATTTCGGGCCTTTTATCGACTTCAACCATGGTCCTGGAAAGGGCCGAGACCTGATAACACTTTTCAGCCTTCAACCCCTCAAAAAGGCATTTTCCGGCCCGGTCCGACTTTTTTACCATAACCAGGGCATCTTCCAGGGAGGGCCCAGCCAACGGCTTCCCCTCCATCAACCTCAAACGTGAAAGACCCCTTCCCAGGGAAAAGGAGCTGAGCCCTACAGGCACGCCTTTGACGGGCCTCCAATCCTGCTTGATCAATTTCACCTGCAGAGAACTCCCCTTCCGCAATTGAAGGGTAATCTCCTTTTCCCGGCCATCTATCCAAAGGACTCGCGGACAATACCCTCTCTTGGCCACCAAGAGAACGTGCTTTGAAGGGGAGAACATCCCTTTCAACACCAGGAACTCCCCCTTCTTTCCAGAATTCCCAAGCCTCCTGGACCAAATCAACGAGGGGCACAGCCCCTTCCTGAATTTGAAGACCCCGGCTCCTTCCACGGGACGTCCCGTTCCCCTGTCCACCACATGGAGAGTCACTAAAACTTCATCGAGGACCTTTCGCCTGCCCGTCCCTTTATCTTCTTCCCTCGATTTCCCCGGAGATCCCACAGTCTCCTTTATCGGCAAGGTTTTTTTAACAGGTGCCCTTTCCTGGGTAAGGATTCTACTCCCGCTTCCTTCCCAAGGGGTCTCCCCTTCCCCTGAACAGAAGTTCAAAGCCAAGGCAGTCACCCCGAGAAGCACCAAGAGCAGAGCGCCCGATCCCGCATACTTCATGGTGCGCAATCCTTTCTTTACCAAGGGCCTAGGCATAGGAACCACCTTTCATCGGAAAACCTAAGAAAGCAACGGCATTCACATCCCCCCTCGGCGTCCGAAAATCCCGGAATCTCTTCCCGGGCCCGGAGAAGGGCGGTCTTCTCCCACCCCGCCCGACCCTCCACGGGCGGGCCCTTCCCGGGCCCATTTTCCCTGAAATCCATCTTCTTCATTCGCCTCTCCCTTTCCCCTGGTCAGGCCATCCCGGCTCTCGGTCAAGCATTCCCCTGGGGAGGAAAGAACCAAGCCCCCATCCACTCAACCTCGCGTGCATACACCCCCGCCAAAAGGACACCGTACAAGAGTTTTCTCCAAAACCTTACCACCATGGATCATTATTCTCGTTCAAGGAAAATGTTCCTGAGCACGTTGTCATTAACGAAGTCTATTTCTTCTCTACGCATTCCAACATATCGTTGGCCCCGGTCGCGAACATTCATCAAGGCTTTCATTGCGATTGCCATTCCAAAACGGTACCACCATTGAATGATGTCCCCTGTCGAACTAAACCGATGCAACCCCCGGAAAAGCGTTGCCTTCCCTTAGTCGGGGCTAAACACGACTTCAAGTGAACTTAAACCGTTGAGAAAGCATTCCCCACCAAACCTCTTTAACCCATAGATAAACCCCTTAAACTTAAAGCTTCTCCGTTGAGGAGAAATTGCAGGGGTGTTCCATCCCACCCACTCAAATAGATACTCCCTCCGCTCTCCCCGATTACCTTCATCCTTGCCAAACAGAAACAATCCTTCCAACCGAGGTCAATTCCCATGCATACGGAAACCGGTTTTTTGATAAACCTAAGTCGAATAAACAACTTGCCGTTTCCCGGGGAAACATAAAATCTAAAAGGATTCATCTTTAAGTCCCCCCCCCTCTAACCCGTAACATGTATCGTCCTGTTGCAAGGCATACCGGCGTGTTGAGCATCACCTCGATTGGCGAAGGCCAAATTGGGCTTCCCTTTTGGTAGCCGATGATTTCAAGATTATGGACTTTTAAACCCGGCTTTCCGCTCAATCCGGAAAAAACGACTTCCCTGTAACCATCACTTTTCTCTTTTGCTTCAACACTTTCTACCGGTTTTAATGGTATTTTTTCTGAAAGGGGCTTGAGGTCGACCTGGACTTTATGAAAACCGGATTTTTCCAGGTAGACCCAATGAGGCGCCTTCCCGGGAAAGGAACCAATTACGACAAACTTCTTCCCTGAATCCATTGAAAACCGGCTTTTAATATAGATCAAGGAAGGTAAGCTTTGCCATCCGAACCCTCCCGTGCCTTTTTCCATTTTAAATTTCTCGGAATTTAGGAACCTGGAACTTCTCGAAACTAAACCACCCACAAACGGCCTTGTGAAAACCAACTTTCTCAATTTATTGTTATTTTCGGAAATGGTTTCCGATTCCTCGAGTCCTTTCGACAAGACGAAAAAGGGGTGCCAAGCCCTTATCACGTATTTTCCAAAAGGAATGTTTTCCAGGGAAACTTCCCCTTTGCTGTTTGAATTGCCCGAATATACTGCGAGCCTTTCCCCTCCCGCGGGTTTCCATCTTTCCTTGAGAATCACCGTACCCTTGGGAATAAAAGGAACTTGGGACAGGGTTACTTTTACCCCCTCGATCGGGGAACCCTTTTCGTCGATACAAAGGAATTTTCCTTCAAAACCTTTTGTAAATTCCACTATCTTCTTTTCAATCAATATTTTCTTTTCAATCAACTCCTCAGGTGTGAAAAATCTAGGACAAACCCCGCTCTTCAGGAAAACCAGGTTTTTCCCCTTTGTTGGAACCGCCTGGACGGGAACCTGGCCTGTTTGATCCGATTCTGCAATTTTTTCACCCGATACATCGGGGGTGAAAAACCGCCGGCCTTTTTCTACCGCCCAAAGAGAAACACACGGCAGAGGACCTCCATCCGGGCCCAAAAGTTTGATTTTCTTGGCTTTTTCCTGTCCCAAACCGGGAACGATCAGGATATTCAAAAGAAAGGCCGTTATTAGAATCCCCGGTATACCATTCTTGTTTACCTTCATCAATTCAGTCTCATTTCCCATTTTCTATATTCCGCTTTTCTTCCTTCAAATAAGGAAATCGTGCACCTACCCACATCTTTCCCGGGATCCCTCTTCTTCATCCAGGCCCCACATTTCCTCCGGGAAAGGCCGACCATTGTTCTCTGGTCCGAATTTCCCCGGGTTCCAGGCTCTCAACGGTCGATCCTATTCCACATCCTCCAGGCCTCAAGCCCCCCGGTGCTCCCATGGGAAAACCCAGCCCATCCCCGGGGTGTTAAGATAGGGGAGCATCCATGACATCTTTCCGTGGAGTGCCATGAAGTTCCAAGGGATCTTTTTCCTGGCCGGCCTCCTGGCGGGCTTGCCTTCCGCCCGGGCGGCCGGCGGGAAGAAGGGAAAGGAGGTCCTCGCCCACCTAGCCGAAGACATCCTCCGGCTCCCCGAGGCGGAGGGCGCCTGGCTGGACTGGCACATGACGGGAAAGCCCTACGGCACGGCCATGGCCCTCATTGTCCTCTACATGGCCCGGGATTCCCGCTGAAGTCGTCTCTCTCGGGGCCGGCGCCCTTCGCGGCCCGGCCCCGCTTCCTCTTTTATCCCCTCTCCATCAATTCCACGGCCTCGGCCGGGGTGGACGCCGCGGCCAGGAGGTTCGGGAGGGGGACCTTCAAGAAACGGAGTTCCACCATCCGCTCCAGCATCTCCAGAATGGGCCGGAAGAAACCCTGGTGGTCCAGGACCACCACCGGGTCCTTGGTGAGGCCGATGTACTTGAGGGAAAGGACCTCGAAGAGTTCGTCCAGGGTGCCCACGCCTCCCGGGAGGACCAGGTGGGCAGCGGCCCGGTCCCTGAGCCCCTTCTTGCGGGAGCGCAT
>JALUZX010000091.1 GCA_027011425.1 Planctomycetota bacterium | reverse complement strand
GGCCGGCGGCGCCCACGGCTTCATGCCCTTCCGCTACTACACCTGCAAGTCTTCCTGGCTGTCGGTCCTAAAGAACTACTGCGTCCCGGGAACCAACCGGCCCATCGCCGCCCTCTCTTTCTCGGCCCAGGGCCAGACCATGAACCTGAACCCGAGATCCTCCCACGACGGCCAGGACCCGGTCTCGAAACTCACCGTCCGCTACGACCTGGACGGCGACGGCAAGCTGGACACGCCCATCCTCAAGATGGGAGTCTCCTCCCGACTGGCCCCCTCGCCGGGACAGCGGACAGTGGCCATGCAGGTGACCGACACCGAGGGCCTCACCGCCTGGACCCGGCGGCGGATCTACGTCCCCAACTCCCTGGCCCTCTCCTTCCCCATGCTTTCGGCATCCAACGGCGGGAAGGTCCTCTTCCCCTGCAACGCGGGCCCGGGAGGCGCCGGGCGGTTCTACCTGACCCTGGGCTCCGCCACGGGCGCCGCCCCGGGCATCGGGCTCGGCGGAGGCGTCACACTGCCCCTGGTCTACGATTCCATGACCTTCGCCTCCCTGCTCCTGGGCGGATCGTCCATCTTCCCCGGCTCCCTGGGCTACATCCCCTCGAGCGGAAAGGTCTCCCCGGCCTTCGCCCCGACCAAGGGCCTCCTCCCGCAGGCGCTCGTTGGAACCAAGCTCTACTTCGCCGCCGCCTTCTTCGCACCGGGCACGTTCTACCCCGAAGGCGCCACCAACCCCGTCACCCTCTACATCATCCCCTGAAACAGGTGAAACCCCGGGCGCCTCGACGGCCCCGCCCCATTCCGGGAAGGCCTCCACCCGGAGCTTTCCCCTTTCCACTCACCTGGACATACCCGCCTCGAGAAACCTCCATTTCCCCTGGTTCAGCAAAACGACCACCCGCTTTCTCCCCTTTGGGTTTCTTGCCAACCTCAAATACACGATATCGGGCAGGGAATCTCCGTCCATTTCGGCCAAGGCCATGGGGAAGACACGTTCATTGCCCGTTTCCAGGACTCCCGCCTCCCGAACCACTCCTTTTCCCATGTTTTGGATCAATGTGATCCCTTGTTTCCCTTCATACCCGTATCCTCCGGCCGCCAGGTCCGGGTCGCCGTCGCCATCCAGGTCCCCCGCCAGGACAGGGCCGCCTTTCCAGCCCTCTTGGAAAGGCCGCCATTGGAAGGTCATGGATTCCCGCCTCTCCCGGGCAAGAAAACCCAGCTGATCCACTCCCCCTTCCAGGGGACTTATGACCTGATGGAGGCAACCGAAGACCAGGTCCGCCAGGCCGTCGCCGTTCACATCCAACCACTCGAAGTTCAGGACGCGGCAATTCACCGTTTTCAACAACTCAGGCCCCTTCCGGAAGAAAAGTCCTCCCTTGTTTGCATAGAAGGAAATCGGCCTGGCCTTCTCCAAGAACCCCATCCCTCCGAGGACGATCTCGGGCAAACCATCGCCATCCAGGTCCCGCGCCGTAATCGCTCCGATCCTCCACGGGACCGATGCGCCGGGGCCCTTCCCAGGTCTTACCACAGGCGAAAACCGCCCGTTTTTCTCCTGCTTCAATACATAAAAGGGAAGCAGCCCCTTCCCCCACATCCCGGAATCAGGAATGAAGGAACCAACAGCCACGTCCATATCCCCATCATCGTCCAGGTCGGCACAGCAAAGGGCCCTGGGCGCGCGTTCCACGGGGACGACGGATCCCACGGAGAAACGGCCCTTGCCGTCGTTCGAAAGAATTGAGATGTACCCTCCATAGCCGGGAAATTCCCCGGACCCTATGATCAGGTCCTGGTCGCCGTCCCCGTCCAGGTCCATGTTTGCCGCGCAGGAAACACATCCCTCGATGTCGGGGAGGGGCAGTGAGGAGTCCTCCGAGAGGACGCCCTTCCCGGAATTCAGAAAGATCAGCCCGCCGGGTTTCCTCTCCTTGCCTTGGGAGAAAGCCGGCTCCCAGGGAGGATCGTCCGCCCCGTTCAAGACCAGCACGTCCTTCTTTCCGTCCCCGTTGCAATCGAAAACCTCGATCCCGGAACTGGGGACGGAAAAGGCAAAGGAAGCACCCGATGAATCCCCAAAAGCCGGCCGACCCTTTTCACCACAACCCAAGGCCCCAAGAAGAAGGAGGACCCAAAGAACCCCACCCCCCGGCCTCTGGACTCCAGCCCGATGGAAAGAACTCACCATTTTTTCCCTTTTCTCACCTAATTCTTTTTATTTCCCCACTCGCGTCAAATGCGACCCTGACCTTTTGAATAAGGAGTGGAATCCTTTTCACGGCGTCTTCAGGACCCAGGCCAAGGAAAGACTCCGTTCTTACCAAACCGGGAGAAAACCATCCTTCCCCCTCCCTTCGAAGACATTTACACACCACCTTTCGCCAAGAACCAAATCCGGGAAACCATCCCGGTTGAAGTCAAGAGCGGCTCCACAAACAGGATTTGACCGGAAGTTATCATATTTTCGTCTAAAAATACCATTTCCGTCATTGTAGAAAATTATGGAGGGCCCGCTGTAATCGCGGGAAGAAACCAGATTGAAGAAGAAAAGATCGAGACAACCGTCTCCATCCAGGTCCTTCAACAATACATCTATCGTGCAATCAGAAGGAAAAGGCTTCAGGCTCTCCTCGGAAAGAACGAAACGACCGCCCTTTTCCCCAAAGTAGATTTTGTTCCTCTCCTGCTTGTCGAGGCAAAGTTCGGGATAGCCTTCTTCGAAAAAAACGCCCCCGTTCCCCTCGACGATATCCAGAAGCCCATCCCTGTTGATGTCACCCAAGGCGATTGCCAGGGTATTCTCCCTCCCCGCCGGCCACGCGCCTTCTCCAGCCCGCGCGAAGTTTCCCTCACCCGTGTTGAGATACAGCCGGTTTGGACCATCCATCCCAATGAACAAGTCCGGATCACCGTCCCCATCCGCGTCGCCCAGGGCCAGGCAATTGGCTTCATCTCCTCCAAGGGAGAGAGTGAGCCCGTTGTTCCGACGGAAACAACCCTTCCCGTCGTTGAGAAGAAACACAACCCGGTTCTTTCCTGTTTCCCGTTTCAACTCCACCAGGTCCAGGTCCCCGTCTCCGTCCACGTCGCCCAGATCAAAATCGAAGGTTACATGGAGTGGATGACCCAGTGAAAATACAGGTCCCGAAAACACGTTGTTCCGGCCTTCCTGCTTCAATGGATTGAACCAGACGAAATCCCCCGTTGGATGGATTCCGAGCCGGGCGACGGCCCCGACATCACCGGCGAACCTGGTTCCCCCTACCAGGTCCAGATCGCCGTCCCCATCCAGGTCACCGGGTTTGATCTTCACCTTGGAGACATTGTCACCAAAACTCCATTCGCATTTTTCCTGAAAAACTCCCGAAGAAAGTTTGAAAATTTTCAGGCCATAGGAACCGGCGGCGATCAACTCCGGTACCCCATCCCCGTCCAGGTCCACTGCCCCAAAAAAGAGATAATCCCTCAACCGCCTTAATCCCATGGCCCTCCTTCGGGCCTTGGTTTTCAACGGCTTCACACTCCTCAGGCGCCCAACGATCTTGAGATCTTCCCATTCTCCCTTGGGAGCCCTCGCAAAAAAGGAAGTCCGGACAAGAAAAAGAAAGCCCCCCGCCCCAAGAAAGGCCAGCACCAGGCCAATCTCCTTGGCATAGAAAAAGGGGCGTTTCTCCAGTTGGTTACCACCTGTTCCCCCGGTTTTTCCTTCTTCCATGGCCCAATCCTTCATGCCCACGACCTTGGCCCTCCGCTGGCAGCTCTCTTTCTTCCCCCCCGAGCCAAACGAAAACGGCCCCAGCGGCCACCGGGTTCACCGGCCTGGGCCAACCGTTCCCTCCGGTCCAGGAGGCAAGCCGCCGTACTGGAGCCGTAAAACCAGCCGTCGCCTTAGCTCGATCTTGAGGCGTCCTCCTGCACGGGAAAAGAAGAGAGGGGAAGCCCAAGACCAGGGCCCAAAGAAGAAAACCTCGCGGCATCCTCATTTCCCGTCTCCTTGGCTCCTTTTTTCCTTTCCCGGGTCCCCGGGAGAGCCACGCCTTCCGGCC
>JALUZX010000090.1 GCA_027011425.1 Planctomycetota bacterium | reverse complement strand
TCCTCCAGGAGGGGCTCCAGGTATTCCCTGAGATGGGGGTGGCGCTCCAGGAGGTCCGCCGCCGATTCCTTCCCCCCTTCCTCCTTCCACCTCGCGAAGACCTCCAGGGCCTCCTGGAGGAGCTTCATCCCGTCCTTCCCCCCGAAAGAGGGAGAGTCACCCGGGATTCCCATGGGTAAGGTTCCTTCCTGGAGCGCTAGGTGTTCGTAAGTGGAGGCGAAGGATTTCGATCAGCTCAATAGATTATACCCTCATTTCTTCCGCCCGGATCAGGCCAGGGCCCCGCCCAGGTCCCCTTTTCTCAAGGATTCCACCTTCCTGGAGAGCTTGGGAAGGGCCCGGCGGAAGCGCATCCGGGCCCCGCTCTCCCCGATCCCCAGGGCCCGGCCGATCTCCTTGAAGCCCTTCTCTTCGAAAATCCTGAGCACCAGGACCTTCCGGTCCGGGGGCGGAAGGAGTTCCATGGCGAGCCGGATCCGGGCCTCTTCTTCGTTTCTCTCGGCCGCCCGGCTCGGGGTGGTGGGGGGGCGGACCCCCGGGTCCAGGCTGAGAAGGGTGTCTCCGGGAAGAGGCCTCTCCTTGTGGAGATCCCTGCGCTTGGCCGTATACCAGTCGTACTTGTCGCGCAGGACGTTCTCCACCACCTTGGCCAGGAGGGCCCGGAACTGGCCTTGATTGGCGAGCAGGAAGCGGGGGCCGTACTTCAGGAACTCCACCACGGCGTCCTGGACGATGTCCATGGTCTCTTCTTTCTTCCTGAGGAAGGGCCCCAGCCTCTTCCGCGCCCGGGCGGCCAGGAAGGGAAGGTTCTTCTCCACCAGGAGGTCGAGGGCCTCCCGGTCGCCCTCGTTCCACATCTGGAGGAGTTCCAAGGTTCTGTCTTCCATGGGCATCCGCCAAGTTTGCCTCGAAAGGGCAGGATGGAAAGCCCCGTCTCACGGGCCTCCCTTCTATCCCCGGGCCTCCGGCCTTATCCTCGTGCCTCCCTCCGGGGAGGAAGACCGCCAGGGAGGCCCCTCCATGAAGGAGGACTTGAACCGCCAAGAGGCCCGTTTCTGGGACGAGCACGAGGAGAAGATCGGAGATCTCTACGCCCGGCCCCACGACTGGCGCTTCATCCCGCCTTTGGCGGACCGGATCGTGGGCCCCCGGCACCGGTACCTCAAGAAAGTGCTGGCCCGGCACAGGAAGGAAGTCCAAAGCCTCCTGGACATCGGCTGCGGGAACGGCTGGTTCTGCCACGCCTGCGCCAAGATGGGCATCCGGTCGCTGGGGGTGGACCTTTCCCCCAAAAAGATCGAAACCGCCCGGGCCGAGGCGGAAAGAAAAGGCCTTGGGGGCAAATGCCTCTTTTTCGTTGGGGACGCGACCCGCTTCGATCCGGGCGAAAAGGTGGACCTGCTGGCCTCCAACGGAAGCCTCCATCACATCCCGGACCTGGAGAAGGAATTCCCCGGGATGGTGGAGAAGCTCCTGCGCCCGGGGGGACTCATGCTCTTCTCCGAGCCGAACCACGAGGGCATGCCCCCGGGTCTCCAGCGTTTTCTGACCCGCCTCTCCAACAGCTCCCTTTTCGGAAGCTGGTTCGACAAGGAGTTCTACGCCCAGGTCGCCGGGGAGGGGGAAGGCCAGAATCCGGAAGGCTTCCACCTCCGGGGAGAGAGCCCGGCGGGCCTGGAGTTCGCCGGCGCCCACCGGACGGTGGGGGAAGTCCTGAAGGGGCTCGGCTACAACCTCCTGGAGGAACGCTACTTCCACCTCTTCGCCGGCCACCTGGCCAACGCCTTCTACGTCTTCATGAAGCCCCGGGCCGTGAAACTCCTCTTCCGGGCCTTCCTGCCCGGCCTGGTGCTCCTGGACACCTGGATGTGCCGCTCCCCCCGGTTCGCCCGCCACGCCGAGGAAGGAGTCTGGTTCTTCCGGGCCTGACCAGGACCCGCACATTTTAGGTGGGGCGCTTGCAATGCCGGATGAAAACCGGCTAAACTTTCCTCTTCAAGACGGTTTCCAGTGGAGAAGGGACCGCCGCGAACCCCGGGGAAGACTCGGGACACCTTCCCGCCTTTTCCAGGGCGCCCGCCCTCCTCCTCCCCAGAGAAAGGAGACGCGCCATGGTTTCCCGCAAAACCGGAATCCTCCTCTTTTCCCTCCTTGCCCTTCCCCTCTCCCGGAGCGCCTTCCCCCAAAAGGCGGCCAAAACACCGCCGGCGCCTCTCCAGGGGGCGGCCCGGCCCGCGCGCAGGTGGATCGTCACGTTCAAGAAAAGGAATTTCGACCTCTCCGAATACAGGAGGGCCCGTTACCGCGGGGCTTCACCCGAGACGGTGGACCGGATCGTGCGGGGCCTGGAGAAGGAGGCCCGCCTGGACCAGGAGGAATTCACCCGGTTCGTGGGGGGCCTGGGAGGCAAGGTGGTTCTCCACCTCTGGCTCATCAACGGGTGCGTGGCGGACCTCCCCCCCGGCGCGGAGAACAAGGTGCGTTTCCGGAACAACGTCGACCGCCTGGAGCCGGACAAGAAGGAGAAGCCCCTCATCTATCGCTCCACCGACAGCCGGAACCACGACTCGGACAAGGCCAACAAGGCCTTTGGTATTACGGGAAAGGGTGTCTCCTTGGCCTTGATCGACACAGGCATCGACGTGGATCACGCCGGGTCCGGAAGACCCCACGCAGCCTTTTTCCAAAAAGGAAAGCCCGGCGGGGGTCCCGGGATCAAGGGAACCCGGATCCTGGGGGCCTTTGGAATGGCCCACCCCAACGACACGGACGACCTGGACGGCCACGGGACGGCCGTGGCGTCGGTCGCGGCGGCATGGAAATGGAACTCCACATCCATCTCCGACAACGGCCACGCCCCGGACGCGGGAATCGTCTCCTACAAGATCACCTTCGGGACTTCCGGTTACGCGTTCACCAGCAACATTCTCAAGGCTTTCCAGCAAGTCGCCGCCGACGCGACCAGGTACCACATCGTGGCCGCGAACTACTCCTTTTCCGGGGACCCGGACCCGACCGAATCGGTCCAGCAGGCCATGGACTCCCTCTGCTTCAACGGGAACGTCCTGGTATGCGTAGCGGCGGGCAACTCCACGAGTTCCACCGTGGACAGCCCTTCCTGCGCCAACGGCCTGGCCACGGGGGCGACCTGGATCGACCTCAAGAAAGTTGCCTCCTTTTCCTCAAGGGGCCCGCTCTACCGGAGCGGCGGGCGCTTCTACCCAGACCTCTGCGCCTGCGGGAGGAACGTGACCATGGCGCTTAGGGACAAGGAGTGGGGGGAGGACGTGGCGAGCGGGACCTCTTTCGCGAGCCCCCAGACGGCAGGCGCGGTCCTCCTGGTGCGGAGCGCCAACAAGAAACTCACGGCTCTGGACGCCAAGGCGATCATCCTCAACACACTGGAAGACGTAAAGCACCAGAACCCCGGCGCCGGCCGGAACGCCTACGGCCTGGGATTCCTGCGGGACGACCTGGCCGTGGAAGCCGCCCTGGGACGGGGGGGAAACACTCTCGTCAAGGGCAGGCTGACCTACTCGGGCCGGAAGGCCCGGCACACCCTCTCCGTGACGGCTGGGAAATCCTACGCCGTCACCCTCGCCTGGGACCGGGTGAACTTCTCCTCCAACTCCTGGGAGGACCTCTCCCTGGAGATCCTGGACGGAAAGGCGGTCCTCGCCCGTTCCGACAGCCCGAAGAACCTCTATGAAAAGGTCACCTTCCTGGCCCCCAGGACCGGAAAGGTCACCATCCAGGTCGAGGCCAGGTCCATGTCCACCCTCTTCCTGGACTACACCCTGGCCGCCGGACCCAACACCGCCGGGGCCCCCCAGTCGGCGGAGGTCTCCTACTTCGGCAAGGGCTGTCCCGGCACGGGACGCCTGGTCCTCGTGGCCCCGTCCTCCTGCAAGGACGACCCGGGAAACACCTACATCGACCCGCCTTTCGCGAACACGGATACCCGCTTTCTCCAGATCTACCGGGGATCCCGGACCGGAGGATTCCTCGCCAGGTGGATCGGCTGGAGGATGGACAGCACCGAGCCGAACGTCCAGAAAGGCTGCTGGGTCAACCTGGAAATCAAGATGGGGGGCTCCAACAACGACCCGGACACCCTGGATTCCACCTTCGCAAACAACTACTCCTCCAAGCTCCCTCCCGTCACCGTGTTTTCCAGGAAGATGGTGAGCCTTCCCGACCTCGTTCCGGGAACCTTCGACCCGCGGAAATTCGACGTCAAGATCCCCCTGGAAAAACCTTTCAGGTTCGATCCGGCCAAGGCCCCCAACTTCTTCGTCGAAGTCCTGGTGGGGACCAATTCGTGGAACCATTACATCTATTACTGGATGGATGGGGACACGTCCTACAGCCGGCCCTATCCCATCTCCAGCCTGGTGGGCCTCTACCGCAATTCCTCTTCCGGGTACCGGCAGTGGGGATACGGGTTGGTCACCGGGTTCGGGGTGGAGACGGCCTTTCCCTTCGTGCGCCCCGAAATCCGCCTCTCCGATGGATGGCTCGGCCTTCCCCAGAGATGCGCCCTCTCCGGCGCCGCCCCCCGGACCGCGGCCATCCTCTTCAACGGAACCAAGAACAAGACCTGGGGCGGGCTCTCCCTTCCCTTCGACCTGACTCCCCTGGGAGCGCCCGGGTGCCGGATTCTCTGCTCGGCCCTGGTCGCTCTTCCCGCCCTCACGGGAATCACCGGCAAGGCCTCCTTCCAGTGGAACATTCCGAGGATGCCCTCCATGGTGGGGGGAATCTTCTACCACCAGTGGCTGGTACTGGACAGGAAGGCCAACGGCTTGGGCCTGGTCACCTCCAACGGGGCGAAGAACAAGCTGGGACTCTGAGCCCGGCCGTCACATGTTCCGCCTGTAGCGGCCTCCCACTTCGTAGAGGGCCCGGGTGATCTGGCCCAGGGAGGCCACGCGGGTGGTCTTCATGAGTTCGGCGAAGATGTTTTCCCCGGACATGGCGACTTTCTTGAGCCTCTCCAGGGCGGGGCCCGCTTCCTCTGCGTGGCGGGCCTGGAAGGCCCGGAGCCTCTCGAGCTGGTCCCGCTTTTCCTCGTCCGTGGCCCGGGCCACCTCTTTGCCCTCGGGCACGAGGGTCTGGCCGCTCAGGTCGGGGTTGACGAAGGTGTTGACCCCGACGATGGGAAGGGATCCGCTCTGCTTGCGCTTCTCGTAATCCATGGATTCTTCCTGGATCTTGCCGCGCTGGTACTGGAGTTCCATGGCCCCGAGCACGCCGCCCCGCTGGTTGATCCTCTCGAACTCCTCGAGGACCGCCTCTTCCACCGCCTCGGTGAGCCACTCGAAGAAGTAACTTCCCTGCCAGGGGTTCTCGTTTTTTGTGAGGCCGTATTCCTTGAGGGCGATGAGCTGGATGGCCATGGCCCGGCGCACCGACTCTTCCGTGGGAGTGGTGATGGCCTCGTCGTAGGCGTTGGTATGCAGGCTGTTGCAGTGGTCGCAAAGTGCCTGGAGCGCCTGGAGGGTGGTGCGGATGTCGTTGAAGTCCATCTCCTGGGAGTGCAGCGAGCGTCCGGAGGTCTGGATGTGGGTCTTGAGCTTCTGGGACCTGGCGTTGGCCCCGTATTTCTCCCTGAGGGCCACCGCCCAGATCCGGCGGGCCACCCGGTTGATCACCGTGTATTCGGCGTCCATCCCGCTGGAGAAGAAGAAGGAGAAGTTGGGGGCGAACTCATCCACGTCCATCCCCCGGGCCAGGTAGTATTCCAGCAGGGTGAACCCGTTGGCCAGGGTGAAGGCGAGCTGGGTGATGGGCGTGGCCCCGGCTTCGGCGATGTGGTAGCCGCTGACGCTCACGGAGTAGAAGTTCCTAACGTTGCGCTCGATGAAGAACTCCTGGATGTCGCCCATCATCCTGAGGGCGAAGTCCACGGCGAAGATGCAGGTGTTCTGCCCCTGATCCTCCTTGAGGATGTCCGCCTGGACCGTCCCCCGCACCACGGAGAGGGCATAGGCCTCGATCTCCGCCCGCTCCTCTGGGGTGGGCTCCCGCCCCTTCTCGGCCTTGAACTTCTCCACCTGCTGGTCGATGGCGGTGTTGAAGAAGAAGGCCAGCATGATGGGGGCGGGCCCGTTGATGGTCATGGAGACCGAGGTATAGGGATCGCACAGGTCGAACCCGGCGTAGAGGTCCTTCATGTCGTCCAGGGTGCAGATGCTCACCCCGCTCTCGCCGACCTTGCCGAAGATGTCGGGACGCTCGTCCGGGTCCTCCCCGTAGAGGGTGGGGGAGTCGAAGGCCGTGGAGAGCCGCTTGGCCCGCTCGCCCCGGCAGAGGAAGTGAAACCTCTTGTTGGTCCGCTTGGGCCCTCCCTCGCCGGCGAACATCCGCTTGGGATCCTCGTCCTTGCGTTTCAGGGGGAACACGCCGGCCGTATAAGGAAACCTCCCCGGGACGCCCTCGAGGAAGAGGTAGCGCACCACCTGGGCCTTGTCCTCCACGGGAGGCAGGACCACCCTGGGCACCTCGGTCCCCGAGAGGGTTGTGGAGGTGAGTTCGTATTCCACCTCCTTGTCCCGGATCCTTGTCCTGTAGACCTTGCCGGAATACTGCTTCCGGAGTTCCGGCCATTCCTCGACCGCCTTGCGGGCTTCCTGCGGGACCTCCTCCCATTCCCCGCGGGCCTTCTCCAGGAGCCTGGAGCGGCCTTCCCCGTCCAGGAGGCGGGCGGACTCCTCCAGGACCTGGACGCGGCGGACCTTCTCCGCCGTCTCCCGGACCCGCTTCTTGTAATCCCTCACGGTGCGGGCGATCTCGCCCAGGTAGTTCACCCTCTCTGGAGGAATCAAGGCCGCCGAGGGCTGGTGAATCCAGTCCGTGTCGAAGGGGAAGGGCTCTTCCACCTTGAAGCCCGTCTTCTTCTCCAGGATCTCCAGGATCCTGCGGTAGAGTTCGTTGACCCCCTTGTCGTGGAAGCGGCTCGCCACCGTTCCCACCACGGGAAGGTCCTCCTCGGCGGCTTCCCACAGCTTCATGTTGCGCCGGACCTGTTTGCGCACGTGCTTCAGGGCGTCCTGGGACCCGGGCTTGTCGAACTTGTTGATCGCCACCAGGTCGGCCTGGTCGAGCATCTCGATCTTCTCGAGCTGGGAAGGCGCGCCGAACTCCGAGGTCATCACGTACAGGCTCAGGTCGGCCAGCTCGGTCACCGCCGAATCACCCTGGCCGATCCCGGAGGTCTCCACCAGGATCAGATCGTATCCGGCCCGGCGGAAGAGTTCCACGGCGTGGACGGCCGAATCCGTCACTTCCCGCCCCGCGCCGCGGGTGGCCATGGAGCGGAAGAAGACCCTCTCCGGGTCCATGGAGTTGAACCGGATCCGATCCCCCAGGAGGGCGCCGCCGGAGCGCTTCCGGGTGGGGTCCATGGCCAGGACCGCCACCTTGCCCTTGGAGGAGTGGTGCAGGAAACGGTTGACGATCTCGTCCACAAGCGAGGACTTGCCCGCGCCTCCCGTGCCGGTGATCCCGATCACCGGCGCCGCGGGACTTCCCGGCGCCGGCTCGGGGACTTCCCTCACAGCCTTCTCTCCCAGCCCCTCCTCCACGGCGGTCAGGGCCCGGGCCAGGGCGGGCGCGTCCCCTTCCGCCAGGGCAGCCGGGTCGAACCAGCCCTTGTCCAGGACGGAGAAGTCCGACTCCCGGAGCATGTAGTCGATCATCCCCTCGAAGCCCATCACCCGGCCGTCCTCGGGGGAGAAGATCTTCGCCACCCCGTATGCCTCGAGTTCCTCGATCTCGGCCGGGAGGATCGTCCCCCCGCCTCCCCCGAAGACGCGCACGTGGCCCAATCCTTTTTGGCGGAACAGGTCCACCATGTACTTGAAATACCGGATGTGCCCGCCCTGGTAGCTCGTCACGGCCACGGCCTGGACGTCCTCCTGGACGGCCGCCTCCAGGACCTCCGAGGCGGAGCGGTTGTGGCCCAGGTGGATCACCTCCGCCCCCGCGTCCTGGAGGACCCGGCGGACGATGTTGATGGCCGCGTCGTGCCCGTCGAAGAGGGACGCGGCCGTCACGAACCGGACATGGTGCTTCGCCTTGTATTGCTCCCGGCTCATCCTTTTCCGTGCAATCCTTTCAAGACCAGGGTGGCGACCACCAGCCTCTGGATCTCGTTGGTTCCCTCGTAGATTTCGGTGATCTTGGCGTCCCTGAGATGCCGCTCCACGGGATAATCCGTCGTGTAGCCGTAGCCCCCGTGGATCTGGAGGGCCTTGTTGGCGCAGAAAGATGCCGTCTCGGATGCCTTGAGCTTGCACATGGCGGAGTAGATCGTGAAAGGCCGGCCCGCGTCCTTGAGGCTCGCCGCCTCGTAGGTGAGAAGCCTGGCGCATTCCAGCTCGGTGGCCATGTTCGCCAGCATCCACTGGATGGCCTGGAAGGAGGAGATGGGCTTCCCGAACTGCTGGCGCTCCTGGGCGAACTTCCGGGCCGCGTCCAAGGCGGCCTTGCCGATCCCCAGGGCCTGGGCGGCGATGCCGATCCTGCCCCCGTCCAGGGTGATCAGCGCGATCTTGTAGCCCTTTCCCCGCTCGCCCAGCATGTTCTCCTTGGGGATCCTGCAATCCTCGAGAACGAACTCGGCCGTAGAGCTTCCCCGGATCCCGAGCTTGTCCTCCAGCTTCCCCACGGAGAAACCGGGCGTTCCCTTCTCGATCAGGAAGGCGGAAATACCGTGGCTTCCCTTGTCCGGGTCCGTGGAGGCGAAGAGGATGACCACGTCGGCCTCGTTGCCGTTGGTGCACCAGAGCTTGGTGCCGTTGAGGACGAAGGAATCCCCGTCCTCCCTGGCCCGGCAGGAGACGGCCGCCGCGTCGGAACCCGCGCCCGACTCGGAGAGCGAAAAGGCCCCGAGCTTCTTCCCCGACGCCAGGGGAACCAGGTATTTCTTCTTCTGTTCCTCCGTGCCGAATTTCAGGATGGGATCGCAGACCAGGGAGTTGTTGACCGACATGATCACGCCCGTGGAGGCGCAGGCCCGGCTGATCTCCTCCATGGCGAGCACGTATTCCACGTAGCCCATGCCCGCTCCACCGTATTCTTCCGGGACGGCCACCCCCATGAGCCCCATCTCCCCCATCTCCTCGATGATCTCCGCCGGGAACCGGTGTTCCTTGTCGGTCTTATCCGCCATGGGAGCGATCCGCTCGTCGGCGAACTTCCGGGCCATGTCCCGGATCATCTCCTGCTGTTCGTTCAACTGGAAGTCCATGAGATCCTCTCTTTTGTCAAGCGGGTTCGATCGGTTCGGTCTCGAAATACTTTTTTCCGCGTTTGACGCGGAGAAAGTGCATTTCCGGCTCGTGGGGGAAGGTATGGATCCAGCCCTCGTCGGCTCCCCGGCCCACCAGGGCCCCCCGCTGCTCGAGAACCCTCAGGGGAAAGAGATCGTAGGCCATCCCGTATCCCGGGTCCAAGTGGCGGCTCGTGGGCACCAGGTCCCCCCAGAAGACGAGGGTTTCCCCTCCGGACTCCACCAGCACCACCTGGTGGCCCGGGGTGTGCCCCCCCGTGGGGAGGAGGCGGATCCCGGGGACAACCTCGGCGGGGCCCTCGTGGAGGACCCAGAGCCCCGCCTCCTCTACGGGCCGGATGGCGTCCAGGGGATAGCTGGCCCTGAGCCTCCTCGGGGGGGCCAGGGCGAAGTCCATCTCCTCTTTCTGCACGTGGTAGCGGGCCTTGGGGAAGGTGGGGACGAAGGTCCCGCCGGGGAGCCTGCGGGTGCAGTGGCCGATGTGATCGAAGTTGAGGTGGGTGAGGACCACGTGGTCGATGTCCTCGGGCTTCACCCCGATCGCCTCCAGGCGCTCCGGCAGGGGGTGGGGCTGCTCCACGGCGAACATCTGGATCTCCTTCTCCCCCAGGGCCGAACCGATCCCCGCCTCGATCAGCACCAGGGCGCCGGGGGCGCGCACCAGGAGGGAATCCAGGCCCAGCCGGATCCTGTTCAGTTCGTCGGCGGGGTAGCGCTTCTCCCAGACCACCTTGGGCACCACCCCGAACATGGCGCCCCCGTCCAGCCTGTAGAAACCGTCCTGGAGCAGGTTCACCTCGAAGGACCCGACACGAGTCCGGAGAAAGAGCGGATCCATGGATTCCCTCCAAAACAAAAACCGAACGGACCGGGCATTCTACCCGGCAGGCGGCGGGGATGCACGTTTCCGACCCCGGGACGGCAATTCCCGCCCCCCCCGGGGCGTTCCGCAGGGGAAGGGGGAAAAAAGGAGAAAAAACGGAAGTATCAGCCATGATCTTCGGACTGACCCACAACACCGGTTTCCAGAGTTCCGGGTTCCGGGAGTTCCGAACCGCCCTCTGCCCCTGCGGGGTGGGCGCCCTGGTCCAGGCGGGCCACCAGGTTTACGTGGAAGCGGGCCTGGGCGAAGAGGGCAGCGGCTTCCAGGACGAGGAATTCGCCAAGGAAGGAGCCCGCATCCTCCACTCTTTCGAGGAAGTGGTGCGCCGCTCCCAGGTCATCCTGCGGGTCGCGCCCCCCGGGGAGAGGCTCCTCAAGCTCCTGAGGCCCGACCAGGCGGTCATCTCCCTTCTCCAATACGGCCTGGATGAAAAGGAACTGGCCAAGGGAGTCGCGGAGACGGGGGCCACGGCGGTGGCCATGGAACTCCTCGCCTCTCCCACCGGATCCTGCCCGGTCTTCACGCTCATCAGCGAAATCGCCGGCGCCATGCTCCCCCATATCGCGGCTTGGTATCTCCAGGCCAAGGAGGGCGGCCGGGGTCTCCTTCTCGCGGGAATGACCGGCCAGCCCCCGGCCAACGTGGCCATCATCGGGGCAGGCACCCTGGGGCTCAGGGCGACGGAAGGCTTTCTCGGGGCGGGGTCCCAGGTGGACCTGCTGGACTACGACCTGGACCGCCTGCGGGAGGCCGAGAGGCTTCTCCACTACAGGGTCAACACCATCCAGTCGAGCCCCCTCACCCTCAAGAGGGTGGCCCGTTACGCCGACGTCCTGGTCTGCGCCGCCAACCTTCTCAAGAGCCCCTCCCTGCCCATCGTCACCAAGGAAATGGTCCAGGCCATGAAGCCCGGATCGGTGATCATCGACACATCCATCGACCAGGGCGGAGGGGTGGCCACGAGCCGGGTCACCTCCCACCGGGAACCGGTCTTCCAGGAATACGGCGTCACACACTACTGCGTTCCCAACATCTCCGCCACCGTGCCCAGGACAGCCTCCCGGGCCCTCTGCACAGCCCTCACCCCCTTTCTCCACATGCTGGGCTCCGGGGAGGGTCTCTCCGCCCTGGAGAGCAACGAAACCTTGCGCCGGGCCGTTTACGTCTGGAAGGGAAAAGCCATCTACGACCGCCTCATTCCGTTCGCGGGGAAAGGGAAGCTCTGATGGACGGAAAAAACCGGGAAGATCCGCTCATCCTGGCCGTCAATCCCGGCTCGACCTCGACCAAGACGGGCCTCTTCCGGGGGGAGGAAGCGGTCGCCAAGGAATCCATCTCCCACTCCGTCGAGGAACTCGCCCCCTTCAAGCACCTGATCGAGCAGTTCGAGATGCGCAGGGAGAAGGTCCTCTCCTTCCTGGAAGGCACAGGCTTCGCCCCCAAGGACCTGGACGCCGTCGTCGGACGGGGCGGGCTCTTGAAGCCCATCGTGGGCGGCACCTACAGGGTGAACGAAAAGATGCTCTCCGAGCTGAGGGCCGGCGAGCACGGCGAGCACGCCTCCAATCTCGGCGCCGTCATCGCCCACAGCATCGCCGAGCCCGCCGGGATCCCCTCCTTCATCGTGGATCCCGTGGTGGTGGACGAACTCGTCCCCGAGGCCCGGCTCTCCGGGCTCGAGGACATCCCCAGGCGGAGCATCTTCCACGCCTTGAACCACAAGGCCATGGCCCGAAAGGCCGCCGGGCGCCTGGGCAAGCCCTACGGGGAAGCCAGGCTGGTGGTGGCCCACATGGGAGGCGGAATCAGCGTGGGGGCCCACATGGAGGGCAGGGTGGTGGACGTAAACAACGCCCTCAACGGGGACGGCCCCTTCGCCCCCGAGAGGACGGGGGGCCTCCCCGCCTGGGACCTTGTCCAGCTCACCCTTTCCTTCACCTACAACAAGAGGGAGCTACAAAAACTCCTTACCGGAAACGGCGGCATGGTCAGCTATCTCGGCACCAACGACATCCGGGAGGCCTGGAAGAGGGCCGGCGGCGGCGAAGAGAAAGCCGCCCTGGTCATCCGGGCCATGGCCTGGCAAGTGGCCCGGGAGATCGGGGCCTGCGCCTCGGTTCTGGAGGGAAAGGTGGACGCCGTGGTTCTCACCGGGGGCCTGGCGAAGGACGAGGGCGTCGTAGACCTGATACGGTCCAGGGTGGAATGGATCGCCCCGGTCCTCGTGCTCCCCGGCGAGGCCGAGCTGGAGGCCCTGGCCATGGGGGGCCTCCGGGTCCTGCGGGGCGAAGAGGAAGCCAAGGAATACGTGTAACCCGGGTTAGGAAAAGGAGAGAAGCTCCCGTGAAACAGATCCGGAACCTGGAAGAGATGGTGGACCTGGTCAAGGGCCGGGAGAACCGGGTTCTCGCCGTGGCGGCCGGCCACGACCCGGCGAGCATCGAGGCGGCGGCCCGGGCCTCCCGGGAGGGCATCTGCGAGGTCGTCCTCGTGGCCGACCCCGAAAAGGTGGAGACCCTGTGCCGGGAAAAAGGCGTCGATCCCGGCCTCTTCCGGATTGAACCGGAAACCGGAGAGAAGGAGGCCGCGGAAAAAGCGGTGGAGATGGTCCACCGGGGCCAGGCCCAGGTCCTGATGAAGGGCCTCCTCGGCACGGAGAAATACATGCGGGCCATCCTGGACAAGGAAAAAGGCCTCCTCCCCAAGGGCGCCCTTCTCACCCACCTTACCGTCATGGAAGTCCCCGCTCTCTCCAGGCTTCTTTTCGTCTCCGACGTGGCCGTCATCCCGGCCCCAGACCTGGAGCAGAAGGTCCGGATCCTCTCCTACGCGGCCGAGGCGGCCCGGAAGTTCGGGATCGAAAGGCCCAAGGCGGCGGTTCTCGCCGCCACGGAGAAGGTGAGCCCCAGGATGCCCGCCACCATCGACGCGGCGGTGCTGGCCCAGATGGCCCGCAGGGGCCAGATCCAGGGGGTGGAAGTGGACGGACCTCTCGCCCTGGACGTGGCGATCTCCGAGGAGGCAGCCAAGGTGAAGGGCGTGGACTCCCCCGTGGCGGGGCGGGCGGACATCCTGGTCTTTCCCTCCATCGAGGCGGGAAACATCTTCTACAAGGCCGTCACCAAGCTCGCCGGCGGGCGCCTCGGGGCGGTCGTGGCCGGCGCCGCCGCC